>DASVNL010000262.1:0-3366 GCA_036383875.1 Thermoanaerobaculia bacterium | reverse complement strand
CCTCGGCCCTGCAGCGGCGGCGACTCTCGCCGGCCGCGCGTAGCCTTCCTGCTCTTCGTCGACGTAGCCGCCGTGGTAGTCCACCGTGTCGGGGCGTTTGATCTGCGCGTGGGCGACGATGCGGTCGCGGCGGAGGCCGCGGAAGTCGGCGAGCGAGGCGAAGCCGCGCTGGTCCATGAAGTCGGACATGCCCGTCGTCAGGGCTTTGATCACGTTCGGGCCGATGGCGTGGTCGAGCATGGCGGCGGTGCAGACTTGCACCGTTCCGCAGCCGAGCAGGAAGTAGTTCAGCGCGTGCTCGAACGTCGAGACGCCGCCGATGCCCGAGAACTCGTTCTCGGGGAACGCGCGGGTCATCGAGGCCATCTTCGCCATCGACAGCGGGAGGATGGCGGGGCCGCCGAGGCCGCCGGAGGAGACGTAGCCTTCGACGCTCATCTCGAAGTCGAGCGTCTGCGGATCAATCAGCGGAAGTGAGGGCCACGTGTTCGACGAACAGATCGCGTCGGCGCCGCCGAGGAAGGTGGCGGTGGCCTCGACGACGATGTCGGAGGTGGCGGGCGTGAGCTTCACCCACACCGGAACCGTCGATACTTCCTTCACGGCCTGCGTCACCACCGAGCAGAGAACCTTGTCCTTGCCGACGTTCGAGCCCATGTCGACGCGGTCCATGTGCGGACACGAGAAGTTCAGCTCCAGCGCGTCGACCCCCTCCGCGATGCACGCCTTGGCGAGGTCCTGCCAATTGTGCAGCTCCTTGTCGTTGCCCGAGCCGGCCATGATCGACGCGACCAGCATGCGCGTCGGGAACTGCTTCTTGATGCGCGCGAGCTTCCCGACCCACCAGTCCATCGGCTTGTCGGAGATCAGCTCCCAGTTCCACGACGCCATCAGCGTCGTGTCGTTGCGCTTGTTCATCGACAGGCGCGTGCCGCTGTTGTCGGCGCGCAGGAACTTGGTCTTCGGACCTTTCACGTTCGCGACAGGGTGCAGCCCGATCGTCTTCGTGACGACGCCGCCCCAGCCGGCCTCGAAGGCACGGATGATGTTGGAGTCGGACTCCGTCGGCGGCGCGGATGCGAGCAAAAACGGATTCTCGAATTTGAGACCGGTGAACGTTGTCGACAGGTCGGCCATAGAAAGTTCCTTTCGGATTCGGAAGGCTGGAGTGTACGCCTTTTGGCTACAATCGCGCCCATGCCGACCAGAGACGAAGTCATCCATCACGCCGATGGACGCGTGGAGCTCCGCGACCCCGGCGCCATCGAATCGAGCCGCCTGTACAGCGAAGATCTCGCTCCCGTTCCGGTGCGCCAGCGCAACTGGACGACGTACAACTACGCGGCCCTCTGGATCTCGATGGCGCACTGCATCCCGACGTACATGATGTCGTCCGGACTGATCAGCGCGGGGATGAACTGGTGGCAGGCCCTCATCACGATTCTCCTCGGCAACACGATCGTGCTCATCCCGATCCTGCTGAACTCGCATCCGGGGACGAAGTACGGCATTCCGTTCCCGGTCTTCGCACGCGCGAGTTACGGTACGGTCGGCTCGAACCTGCCGGCGATCATGCGCGCGCTCGTCGCCTGCGGCTGGTTCGGCATCCAGTCGTGGATCGGCGGCGAGGCGCTGCACACCTTCTTCGCCTCGATCATCCCCGGCTGGCACAACCTCCTCGGCGGTCCGATCGGCGGACACACGCCGACGCTCTGGCTCTCCTTCCTGCTCTTCTGGGGCATGAACATCTTCATCATCTATCGCGGCATGGATCTCCTGCGGCACGTCGAGAACTGGGCCGCGCCGTTCGTGCTCGTCATGACGGCGATCCTCGTCTGGTGGGCGATCTCGCGCGCAGGCGGACTCGGATCGCTGCTCGATCATCCGGGCAAGCTGAACTCGTGGGCCGCGTTCAAGCCGGTCTTCATCCCGTCGCTCACGGCGATGATCGGCTTCTGGGCGACGCTCTCGCTGAACATGCCGGACTTCACGCGCTTCGGCCGCAGTCAGAAGGAACAGGCGATCGGCCAGACCGTCGCGCTCCCGACGACGATGACGATCTTCGCGGCGATGGGCGTGATCATCACCAGCGCGGCGACGGTGATCTATCCCGGCGCGCCGATGAGCGAGCTGTGGGATCCGGTGAAACTCGTCGGACGCTTCACGAATCCGTGGATCGTCGGCATCTCGATGTTCACCGTCGTCATCGCGACGCTTTCCGTGAACATCGCGGCGAACGTGGTCTCGCCGGCGAACGACTTCGCGAACGCGTTCCCGAAACACATCTCGTTCCGTACCGGCGGCCTCATCACCGGCATCCTCGGCATCGTGATGATGCCGTGGCGCCTGCTCGCCGATCCGCGCGGCTACATCTTCGACTGGCTCGTGACGTACTCCGGCGGACTCGGCTCGATCGCCGGCGTGCTCGTCGCCGACTACTGGATCGTCCGCAGCACGAACCTCGCCCTCGGCGATCTCTACCGTGAACGCGGCGAATACACATTCGCAGGCGGCTGGAACTGGCGCGCGGTCGTGGCGACGCTTCTCGGATCGTTCTTCGCGCTCGCCGGACGTTGGATGCCGACATTCGAGCCGCTCTATCAATATGCGTGGTTCGTCGGCTTCGGCGTGGCGTTCGCGGTGCACGCGCTGCTGATGAAGATCTCGCCGGTGCAGATGCAGGTGGCGGAGGCGTGAGCCGGTAACGAACCAGCAACCTCGCAATACACCCCTCGTGCGGTCTGTTCATCCCGCCCGTATGACCATTCGCCGTTTTCTCATCGCGCTCGCTCTCACGCTTCCGGCCGCGCTCGCCTCGTTCGCGCAGCCGCTGCCGGTCGTGTTCAAGGACGTGAACGTCGTCTCGATGACCACGCCCAAGGTCGCGAAGAAGATGACGGTCATCGTGCAGAACGGCACGATCCAGGAGATCTTCGCGTCGGGACGCGCACTGCCGGCGAACGCGACGATCGTCGACGGCACGGGCAAGTACCTGATGCCCGGTCTCGCCGACATGCACGCGCACATCCCGCCGGCGAATGCCGCGGGGAACGTGCTCAACGACGTGTTGTTCCTCTACCTCGCGAACGGCGTGACGACGGTGCGCGGCATGCTCGGTCAGCCCGGCCAGCTCGATCTGCGCACGCAGCAGAAACGCGGCACGCTCGTCAGTCCGAATCTCTATCTCGCCGGGCCGCTGTTCAACGGCACGACCATCAACTCGACGCAGGACGCGATCGATCGCGTGAAGCTCCAGAAGATGGAAGGGTGGGATCTGCTCAAAGTGCATGAGGGACTCACCGTCGCCGAGTACGACGCGATGGCGAAGACCGCGCACGAAGTCGGGATGCGCTTCGGCGGTCACGT
>DASVNL010000261.1:0-14868 GCA_036383875.1 Thermoanaerobaculia bacterium | reverse complement strand
CACGTCGTCCCGTCGCCGCGACCGCTGCGCATCCTCAACCTCAACACCATCTCCCACATGCTCGACACCGCGACGGTCGTGATCGCGGCGGGTGGTGGCGGCATCCCCGTCGTGAAGGGTCGCGACGGCCAGTGGCGCGGCATCGAGGCGGTGATCGACAAAGACTTCGCGTCGGCGAAACTCGCTGCCGATCTCGAAGCCGACCTGTTCATCATCCTGACGGGCGTGCCGAAGATCGCGATCGACTACGGCAAGCCGACGCAGAAGCCGCTCGCGCGGATGACCGTCGCCGAGGCGGAGAAGTATCTGGCCGAGGGCCAGTTCCCCGCGGGGTCGATGGGCCCGAAAGTCGAGAGCGCCGTGCAGTTCGTCAAAGCCGCGAACCAGCAGGTGCTCGTCACGGACGTCGACGTCCTGCGCGAGGCGCTCGAAGGGAAGGATGGGACGTTGATCGTGCCGTGAGGCGCGATCAGGCCTTCTTCTTGGGGTGGCTCGCCATGTACTCGCGCAGGATGCGATTCATCTCGCCGGCGCCGGTCTCCCTGAAGTACTCCGCAACGTCCGCTTCCAGTCCGAGTGCGAGGCCCTTCAAGCTGCGGAACTTGCCGAGAACCGCCTTGGAGTAGTCGAAGTCGTAGTGCGGACGGAGATCGTCGTCCAGTGGTTCAGTGACTGGCTTGTCGAAAATGCGATCGGTTGGCTGGCTCATATAAAAGTCTCGCTGTTCTGCGCGATTCGCGCGCCGTGCGCTGATGATTCGTATTCGTCCCCCGCGTTTCGTATGACTCACTACGAGCAACTGGCCAGTTAGCGTGTGACCGACCGTCAGTTGCCGCACTTCGGCGGCCGAATGATCCTGGTCATCGAACGTACGCGCGTCCCGGTCCAGAAACACACCCGAAGCGTTCATGAATGAGACGCCGTGCTTTTCTTCGTTCGTGGCCGCCTTTGGATCGTCCCACTCAAAGAACTCCGTGACCACGAACCGAGGCTACCTCGGTGTGTCTTTTTGGCGCAAGACTTCTACTTGGAGTGGGAATCAGGCTTTTTGGTCGCCGAATTCGCGGAGGCGTTCGTACGTCCAGATCCCGTAGGTGTGGCCGTCGGCCCAGTTGGGTTGGAGGGCGTAGTTGCCGACGCGCTCGACGGACTCGAGGATGAACGACTCGGGGCGGTAGCGTTGAGGGGCGCCGCCGTAGATGCGGCCGAAGAGGTCGGGCTCCCCGGAGCAGACGGCGCAGGGGCAGGCGCGTCGTAATTCTTCGAGCGCGAAGTACGATTCGTGGCCGTCGTCCCAAATGACGACGAAGAAATCACCGAGAACCTGATATGAAGTTGGGCGCATGCCGACTTACAAACTGACACTCGAGTACGAAGGCACTCGGTATTCCGGTTGGCAGGCGCAGGGTAACACGCAGAAGACGGTCCAGGGTCATCTGCTCCGCGCCGCGAATCAGGTCCTGGGTGACGTCGAAATCGGCGGCGCGGGCCGCACCGATGCGGGCGTTCACGCGTCCGGCCAGGTCGCGCATTTGCGCACGTACCGACCGCACGATCCGCGCGATCTGATGCGCAAGCTGAACGACCTTCTGCCGCACGACATCAGCATCCTCGACTCCGTCAAAGCGCAGGACAACTTTCACGCGCGACACGATGCGACGTCGCGCGTGTACCTCTACCAGATCTGCACGCGGCGCACGGCGTTTGCGAAGTCGTTCGTCTGGTGGATCAAAGATCGTCTCGACTTCGACGCGATGAACGCCGCGGCCGCACAGCTCGCGGGTCGTCATGACTTCAGCGCGTTCACGGACAAGCGACTCGCGCAGGACGAGTCGCGCATCGTCGTGGTCGAGCGGTGTGAGCTCGTGCGCGCAGGCGAGCTGATTCTATTTCGCATCTCGGCGTCGCATTACCTCTGGAAGATGGTGCGCAAGCTGACGTCGTTTCTCGTCGAAGTCGGACGTGGCAACGAGAAAGACATCGCGCCGCGACTGAACAAGAAAGCGGAAGCGTGGCAGCCGACCGCGCCGCCGTCCGGACTCTTTCTCGAAGCGATCACGTACAAAGGCGAGACGTTCGACCGGCCGCTGATCCCGATCGTGCCCGTCGAGCGATTCGCGAGGAAGAAGCTGTGAACGAGTCGGAACTCGTCGCACGCGTGCGCGAGCTCTTCTCGACGCGCATCGGCGACGACGCCGCGATCGTCGACGATCGCGTGTACACGACCGACCTGCTCGTCGAAGACGTCGACTTCACGCGCGACACGCCGCCGCGCTTCATCGCGCGCAAGTCGCTCGCCGTGAATCTCTCCGACATCGCGGCGATGGGCGCGCGTCCGTCGTACGCACTACTCGCGCTCGCGGTGCCGGAGTGGGCGGAACCGCATCTCGACGAGATGCTCGTCGCGTACGCCGAGGCGTCCAAACAGTGGGGCGTAGAGATCATTGGCGGCGATTTCTCACGCGCGGACAAACTCACGATCTCGATCACTGCCGTCGGCACGATCGTCACGCGACCGTTGCTGCGCAGCGGCGCGAAGCCGGGCGATCGCGTGTATCTCTCGCGGCCCGTCGGTGGCAGCGCGACCGGGCTCGCGCTGATCGGAAAGGATGCGCCGAGTTACGCGGTGCGCGAGTTCATCGACTCCGCGATGCGGCGTCAGCTCGATCCCGAACCGGAGCTCGAGCTCGGCGTTGCACTCGCGCGCATCCCGGAAGTCACGGCGTGCATCGACGTGTCCGACGGGCTGTCGACGGATCTGCATCACCTCTGCGAGGCATCGGGACACGGCGCGCAGATCGAGAAGGAACGCATCCCGATTTTTCCCGACCTCATGGCGCACGCGCGGGCGTTGAACATCAACGTGCGCGACGTCGTGCTGCACGGCGGCGAGGAGTACGCGTTGCTCTTCACGTCCTCACTGCTCGAGTTCGATCTGAGTCGCGCGCTCGGCAGACCGGTGTACGCGATCGGACGGATCACGCGCGATCGCGAGGTGCTGTTGAAAGAAAACGGAGTCGCGCGGCCGCTCGAGGCGCGCGGGTGGGATCACTTCACTTCGAAGCCGATTTCGTGAGGATGTTCGACGCCGCGACGGCGCAGACGAATGCGCTGATGCCGAGGGTCGTGCGGACGGCGTGGGCGCGGCTCCAGTTCTTCACGAGGGACTGCGAGCGATCGCTCGGATAGTCGGTCGCGGGCTGCGCTTCGAGCTCCTTGTTGATCGGCACCGTGACCATGATCGTCGCCGCGAGCACGCCCGCGAGTGCGACGGCGGATGCCGAGTCGAGCATGCGGCGCGTGCCGTTGCCACGCGGCGCAGCGATCGCGAGAGTCACCGCGGTGCCGAGGGCGACGGGGCCGATCGCGTTGAAGTAGCTCGCGGCCTTCTGTGACTCGTTGCTGCGGTCCGCGGTGCGCGGCAGTTCGTCCGTCCAGCCGGGGACGAGTGCGGCGGTGCCAAAGCCAAGGGAGCCGGCGAGCAGACCCGCCGTGGTGAGGTTCACGAAACGCAGTGCCGATTCGATGGTCCGATTCACGAACCTAGTATACGAAAACCTTTGCGTGTCATCCCGTGCGAAGCACGGGATCCCCTGAATGAAGGAGATCCCGTGCTGATGCACGGGATGACACGTGATTACTTCTGCAGTTTCTTCTCGAGCTCTTTGAGGCGCGACTCGAGCTCTTTGATGCGGCCGCGAAGTTCCTCGCAGTCGCCGCCGAGGTTCTGGACCTGGGCGCGCCATTCGTGGCTGCCGAGATTCTTCGTGAGCTCGTCGAGATCGCCGAGCATGAACATGCGCGGACCTTCGCGTTCGGCGAGCGTCGCGACGACGGTCTGGCGATTCTTGCCGCGTTGAAACTCGATGCGTGCGGCGTCGCCGCCCTTCTTGTCGCGCAGGGACGTACGGACGTCGTTCGTCGACTTCACGTCATCGCCGTCGATCGACGTGATGATGTCGCCGACTTTGATGCCGGCCTTCTCGGCCGGGGAGTCGTCCGCGACCGACTCGACGAGCACGCCGGTGTCCTTCGAGACGCCGTAGTGTTCGCGCAGCTCGGGCGAGAGGTCGACCATGCTGATGCCGAGGTAGGCGCGCTTGGCGAGCAGTCCGCTCATGTCGAGACCGCGCGTGTCGTCGGTGATGACTTTGCCGTCTTTGATGATCACCGTGCGGCGGACCGGCGGCTTCTGCGCGAACGCGGACGCGGTCACGAGTACGGCGATGGCGATGGTGAACAGGCGTGATTTCATGACGGGTTCCTCTCTCAATCGTAGGTTCGTAGAGATGCGGGCTTCACGGCCGTGTCGAGATCCATGATCACGCGCGTGCCCTGGCCGTCTTCGAGGACGACCACCGGCTCCGCGTCGTCGGCGATCTTCTTCACCGCTTCGAGCTCCGCTTCGATCTGTTGTTGTTCGGCGCGCAGCGTCTCCATGCGTGCGCGTTGCTGCTGCTGGATGACCGCGAACTGCGCGACGGCCACGAGGCAGATCACCATCGCGAAGGCCGCGGCCACGCGCCAGAACACGGGCGTCCGGCGCGGTTCCTCGCGATGCAGCGCGCGCATCACGTTACGAGTGAATGCGGGCGACGCTTTCGTGCGAGGCAGAGCCTGCAGCGAGTCGCCGATCTGTGTGTCGTTCATGTTCCGATCCTCCGGTCCACCAGGGCGCGAGATGCCGCCGCAGCAGGTCTCGTGCGCGTGAGATTCTCGACTTCACGGTGCCGCCGCGGATGTCCAGCGCGCGGGCAATCTCGTCGTACGACCACTCTTCGAGCTCGAACAGCACCAGCGGCGCGCGGTACTTGAGCGGCAAGCGCTCGAGGGCCGCGGACACCTGCCGCTGGATCTCGCTGGTGAAGAGGTTCGTATCGGGAGCGGGCTCGCACTGGCGCGAGCTCGCGTGAAGTCGCGGCAGAAGCAGCGTCCAGCGTTTCTCTCGTCTCGCCTCGGTCACGACCAGATTCGTGGCGATGCGGAAGAGATACGGGCCGAGCCGCTCCTGTGCTTTGTATTGATGAGCGTTTCGATACAGCCGAACGAACGCGTCCTGCGCGATCTCCTCGGCACGGTCCCGGGACCGGACGAGGTGCGTGACGTAGTTCACGAGCGAATCCTTGTAGCGATCGACGATCTCGCCGAAGGCGTCGTCGTCGCCCTCCCGGACCCGCTGCATCAGTGCGTCGTCGTTCATTCGTATGAAGAACGACGGTGTGGGGAAAAGGTTCCGCTAGCGCCGCGAGTCTTCGAGCGCCTTGATGCGCGTGACGATGTCGCGGTAGTTGGAGTTCATGCCGTAGACCTCCATGAACGCCTTCTGCGCGGCGTCGGTGTCGCCGACTTCCTGGTAGGCGGAGCCGAGGTCGTAGAGGAGGCCGATGTGCTCCTCCTCGGTGATCTCGGGCATCTCCAGGCCTTTGCGGTACCACTTGATCGCGAGCTGGGGCATGCCCTTCTCGAGGAAGCAGAGGCCGAGCATGGACGCGCACTCGACGGCGCGCTTCGGATCCTTCGACGCGAGCTGGAACTCGCCGATGGCCTCGTCGATGAGGCCCATTTCCTTGTAGGCGATGCCGAGGTTGTAGTGAGTGTCGTAGTCCTCGGAGTCGAGCTGCTGTTCGACGCCCTTCTTGAACTCTTTGAAGATCTCTTCGAGCGACTGCTCTTCCTCGGACAGCGAGATCGGCTCGTCGTCTTCCGCGAGCTCGGACTCCAACTCGGCGGCGAGATCGAAGAAGTTGTCTTCGTCCGCGAACAGATTCTCTTCCTGCACCAGCGACGCGGCCATCGCCGGCGCGGCGGGTGCGGGCATCGCAGCGATCGGCGGCGGCGGGATCACCGGCGTCGGGCTGTACTCGTCGTCGTCCTCGTCGGGGATCGCGGAGAGCAGCTCGCTCTCGATCTCGTCGCGCGACAACATCAGCGGACGCGGTGCTGCCGCGGCGGCTGCGGCTGCAGCAGCGGTGGCCGCGGCTTCGATGCGATCGCGACGCGTTTCGAGATCCTGATTGCTCGGGAAACGTTCCTGCAGCGCTTCGAGCTTGCGGCGCGCTTCCTCGAACAGCTCCTGCTCGATGTAGAAGTCGATCTCGCCAATCTCTTCGAGCGGCACGTCGTCGACCTGCATCGTGTCGCCGAATGCGTCGCCGCCGAAGAACACTTCGTTCGACGCGGGCTGTGCTTCCGGCTCGGGCTCGTCGAAGCGGATCGGCTCCGAGGAGAAGTTGACCGTCGCGTCGGGATCGAACGCGGGTTGGTTGACGGGGGACGGCTCGTCGAGATCGAGTACCGGCTCGGACTCGTCGAACGACAGGCCGGAGTCGAAGGTCGAGGAGAACTCGCTGACGGGCTCGGGCTCCGGTGGGAGCTCCGTGAACATCGCTGGCTCTTCCTCTTCGATCTCCATCGGCGCGGGCGACATCTCGAGGTCTTCCTCGGCCGCGATCTCGATCGCTTCTTCGGGCGCTTCCTCGGCGACTTCCATCGCCGGCTCTTCGATGTCGAACTCGATCTCCGCCGCGCCGCCGTCGAGATCGAACGACAGCTCGTCGGACGTCGAGGTGATGTCGTCGAGCGAGATCGATGCGGGAGGAGGTGCGGGCGTCGGACGTTCGACCGTCGGCATCCGCACGGCCGGCGACTTCGCGGTCGGCGTCGGGTCGAACGTGTGGCCGCGCGACGTGAACTCGTTGCGCACTGCCTGGATCGTCACGGCGTCGTCGGCCGGATCAAGCACGCCGACATACGCCTGTGCGGCCGTACGCGCGCCGGCGATGTCGCCTTCCTCGAGCAGAATGCGGAACAGCCGCTCGTGCGCGGGGAGGTTCTTCGGCGCGCGTTCGAGCACGGCGCGCAGATGTTCGGCCGCCTTCTCGGCGAGGCCGTCCTTCGCGAAGACCTCGGCCTCGGTGAGATGTTCGGTGATGAAATCGAGATCGTCGCCCGCTTCGCTGTCCGCCGCGATTTCCACGGCCGGCTTGAGATGCTGCACCGGCGGCGGTGGTGCGGACTGCGTGAGCGACGGCGGCGGCGTGCGCGTCGACACCGGCGGCGCATCGAGCGAGAAATCGAGCTCGAGCGGCGGTGACGCGTCGAGATCGATCGACATCGACTCGTCCACTTCCTCGGCGATGTCGAACGAAGGCGTTGGCTCTTCGATCTCCATCGGCGGCAGCGGCGCGTCGAGTGAGCGCGTGCGCGGCGGCAGCGTTTCGACGCCGCCCATCTGCGTGCGGACGAACTGTAGTTTCGTGCGGTGCTGCGAATTCTGCGGCTCGCGCTGGATCAGACGATCGAGCACCTTCGCCGCTTCTTCGTACCGCCCGCGACCCATGTGCGCCTCGGCGAGGCTGTTCATGGACGCGAGCACGTTCGTTTCTTCGTTGAGCCGCGTGTACACCGCGACGAGGCGCTCGAGCGTCGGCGCGTGGCCGGAGTCGATACGGAGGATTCGATTCAGCATCTCGATCGCGACGTGACGCTCGCCGCGGCCGATGGCCTTCTCGACGAGCGGCGCGATCATGTCGAGCGCCTTGTCCGCGTCGTTCTGACGCAGGTACAACTCCGCGAGTGCATCGCGGACGGACGTTTCGTTCGGATCGGACGCGAGCGCGCGTTCGAGCGTCGTGCGTGCAGCCGTCGCGTCGCCGCGGCCGAGCTGAATCTTGCCCTGCATCGCGAGGAGGCGAGGATGATTCGGATTCGCTTCGAGCGCCGCTTCGACGATCTGCCGCGCGTTCTCGTAGTCCTTCGCTTCGAGCAGCGCGGTGACGAGCGAGTCGACGAGGTCCGTGTTCTTCGGATCGTTCTTCAGCGCCTTGCGGAAGACCTGCACCGCTTCGTCGAGCATGCCGCGCTTGAGCAGCATGCGGCCGACGCGGTCGTACTCCTTGAGCGCTTCGGCGGCCTGATTGTTCTGCGAGTAGAGATCGGCGAGCTTGACGTGAACGTTGATCGAGTTCGGGTCGAGCTCCGAGATCTTCTTGTAGATCGCGAGGGCGTTTCCGGGCTCGCCGTGCTTCAGGTAGAAGTCCGCGAGCACCTGGTACTGGCTCTTCGCTTCCATCGCCAGACCCTGCTTCGCGTAGAGATCGGCGAGCTGGGCGTAGATGTCGAGCTTCGACGGATCGAGCTTGTTGATCTTTTTGTAGATGGCGATGGCTTTGAGGAAGAAGCCATCCTTCGAATAGTGCGCGGCGATCTTGCCGAAGACCTTGACCGCCTCGTCGTTCCGGTTGATCCGCACCCAGAGATCGCCGATGCGATTCAGAGTGTTGACGTCATTCGGGTTGTCTTCGAGGAGCCGTTCGTACTCCTTGATCGCCGGTTCGATCTTGCCTTTGGCGACCAGCTTTTCCGCGCTGGCGATGACTTTATCGCGTTGAACCGCCATCTTCCTCGCTGACGCCGAAAAGCAACCTCGGCTCCTCCACCCCTTCGAACGACTTGCGATGAATCGGACTAGGACCGTACATTTTCAGTGCGGCCTGGTGACTCTCTGTCGCGTAGCCCCGATTGTGCTTGAAATCGTAAACGGGGTAACGCTCATGATACGACTCCATCAGTAGATCGCGATAGACCTTGGCGACGATGGAGGCTGCGGCGATCGAGACGCTGCGCCGGTCACCCTTGATCAGCGGAACCTGCGGCATCTCCAGACGCTCGAGCGTGACCGCGTCGAGCAGCAGAATGTCGGGGCGGATGGTGAGGTCGTGCAGCGACTGCTCCATCGCCAGTTTGCTCGCGCGCAGGATGTTGATGCGATCGATCGTCGACGCCTCGACGACGCCGATGCTCACGGCACGCGCGCGCGACAGAATCAGTTTGCAGATCGACGTGCGGTTGTCGTGATCGACGAGCTTCGAGTCGTTGACGCCGAACAATGTCGGGTCGGGCTCGAGGATCACGCACGCGGCGACGACGGGACCGGCGAGACAGCCGCGGCCCACTTCATCCGTGCCGGCGATCGCGCGGAAGCCGAACTCGCGCAGGCGCCGCTCGACGGTCGACATCTCCGCGACGCGCGCCAGCTCGGTGAACAGCGAATCCTCCAGACGCTCGGAAGGGGCGCGTTTCGCGGGGCGCGTTTTCGCTCGCGGTTTCGTGGAGGTGGCGGTTGGGGGCATCGAGCGTCGCGATTCTCGCGCAAAAACAAATCGGCCGCCTCAGAAAAGGCGGCCGACAGCGGTGCAGCAGCGAAAAAGATTAGCGCGGACGCTTCTCTTCGATGCGGGCAGCCTTGCCGCGAAGCTCGCGGAGGTAGTACAGCTTGGCGCGACGAACGCGACCGTGACGCTCGACTTCGATCTTGTCGATCGAGGGCGAGTAGAGCGGGAACATGCGCTCGACGCCGATTCCGCCCGAGATCTTGCGGACCGTGAACATCTGGCGAGCACCGCCGCCGCGGCGGGAGATGACGACACCCTGGAACACCTGGATGCGTTCCTTGTCGCCTTCTTTGACTTTGACGTGGACCTTGATGGTGTCGCCGGGCGCGAACGACGGGATGTCCGTGCGCTTGATCTCCTGCGACTCGACGAGTTTCATGATGTCTGGCATGACTAGACTCCGTTTTCTGAAAAGCGGGTAAGTATAAGCGTTGCCGGTTGCCAGTGACCAGTTTCGTCGGGTGAACGGAACTGCGCACAGGGAACAGGCAACCCGTAGCTCGGCCTAGAACTCACGAAGCCTGCGGAGAATTTCCCGTGCCTCGTCATCGAGCTCGGCACTCTCGAGCAGATCGGGCCGCTTGGCCAGCGTTGCACGCAAGGCCTGCTCCTTCCGCCACTTGCGGATCTTCTCGTGATGTCCCGACAGGAGGATGTCCGGAATGCGCGCCCCGCGCACTTCCTCCGGCCGCGTATAGTGCGGGTAATCGAGCAGTCCGTTGAAGAACGAATCCTCCTCGACGGAGCCGCTGTTGCCCACGACGCCCGGGATCATCCGCCCCATCGCATCCGCCATCAGCATCGCCGGCAGCTCGCCACCCGACACGACAAGGTCGCCGATCGAGATCTCGTCGGGCTGCAACGCCTCGTGGACGCGATGATCGAATCCCTCGTAGCGCCCACAGAGAAAAACGACGTGCGGCTTCTGCGCGAGCTCACGCGCGACGCTCTGATCGAAGCGGCGGCCTTGGGGGGAGGTCATGACGATGTGCGGTGTGTCGCCAATCGCTTCCACGCATCGCAGCACCGGCTCGGCCAGCATCACCATGCCGGGACCGCCGCCGTACGCTTCGTCGTCCGTGGAGCGATGGCGATCGGTGGTGTAGTCGCGGAGGTCCCAGGTGCGGACGTCGAGGAGTCCCTGTTTGATCCCGCGCGCGATCACGCCCTCGGCGGTGAACGGCGCGAACATCGCCGGGAAGATCGTGACGAAATCAATCCGCAACTGCATCGAGATCATCCAGCCCTTCCGGCAACGCGACGATCATCTTCTTCGCCTGGACGTCGATCTCCGTGCAGAGATCCGCGGCGAAGGGCACTTCGAACTGCTTCCCGTCCGGACGCTTCACGCTGAGCAGCAATCCGCCGCCGCCCTCGATGACTTCCGTGACGACGCCGCGCTCTTTGCCATCCGCATCGAACAGCGTCAGGCCGACGAGATCGTGGAGGAAGTACTCGTCCTCGCCGAGCTCGCGCGCCTGGTCTTCCGGGATTTCGACGGTCCAGTTCTGCAGGCGCTGCACGTCTTCGGGGGAGTCGATGCCGGCGAACTTCACGAGCGCGCGACCCGCATGCGGGCGCCAACGCTCGATCGTCAGCTCGCGCAGTTCCTTGTCGCCGGGGGAGACGAGGGTGATGGTCTCGAGATCGTCGAAACGGTCGAGGTCATCCGTCCACGGCTCGATGCTCGCTTCGCCGCGAACACCGTGCGCCTTGCGGAGAATGCCAATGGCGATGCGGGACATCGCCGTCAGTCGAGGATGTCGAGCGAGTAGCGGCGGCGCGACTTCTGTCCCGCCGCCGCGATCACCGTGCGGATCGCCCGCGCGGTGCGGCCCTGCCTGCCGATCACTTTACCGAGATCGGCGGGGTCCACTTCCAGCTCGAGTACCGTGCCCTGGTCGCCGCGCTCGTACGAACGAACGCTGACCTCGTCGGGATGATCGACGAGGGACTTCGCGAGGAATTCGACCAGCTCTTTCATCGCCAGAGTGCGACGAGACTACTTGAGCTTCTTGATCAGCGACTTGACGGTCGGCGAGAGCTGCGCGCCCTTGCTCACCCAGTAGTCGACGCGCTCGCGGTCGATCTTCACGTCAGCCGGGTTCTTCTTCGGGTCGTAATGACCGATCTGCTCGACCGTCGCAGCCGACGGAGTCTTCAGCGAATCGGAAACCACGACGCGGTAGAACGGATTGTGAGTCGCGCCCTGGCGGCGCAAACGAATCTTCAGCATGTGCAATGACTCCTTGATTTGGGGCCGAGGGCCGAGGGCCGAGGGCCAAGGGAAACGACGGGCTGTGAATCCTACCCGAGCGGGCGACGGAACAGCAACAAGAATGGGCGAAATTCCGAAGGCGGAGCCCCCTCGGCCCTCAGCCCTCGGCCCTCGGCCCTTTTTTACTGCATGAAGCCGGGAGGCAGCCCCTTCATCATTTTCCCGAACTTCCGCGCGCCGAAGCCCTTCGAGAAGGTCTTCATCATCTTCTTCATCTGCAGGTACTGCTTCAGGAGGCGATTGATCTCCGGGACGGACGTGCCCGATCCCTTGGCGATGCGCTTCTTGCGCGAGCCGTTGAGGATCTGCGGGAACTCGCGTTCCTTCTTCGTCATGGAGTCGAGGATCGCCTCCATGCGCGACACGGCGCCTTCGTCGATGTCGTCCTCGTTGATCTTGCCGGCGCCCGGGATCATCGAGACGAGCTGCGAGAGCGGACCCATCTTCTTGACCTGCTGCAACTGCGAGCGGAGGTCTTCGAGGGTGAACTTGTCCTTCGCGACTTTCTCCGCGAGCCGCGCCGCTTCCTTCTGGTCGACCTCGGCTTCGACTTTCTCGATGAGCGAGAGCACGTCGCCCATGCCGAGGATGCGGGAGGCCATGCGGTCCGGATAGAAGACGTCGAGATCGACGTACTTTTCACCGACACCGACGTACTTGATCGGACGGTTCACGACCGACTTGATCGAGAGCGCGGCACCGCCGCGCGCATCGCCGTCGAGCTTGGTCAGCACGATGCCCGTGACGCCGAGGCGATCGTCGAACTCTTTCGCCGACTTCACCGCGTCCTGGCCGGTCATCGCGTCCGCGACGAAGAGAATCTCCGACGGGCGCACGTCGTCGCGAATCGTCTTGAGCTCCTGCATGAGCTCGTCGTCGATGTGCAGGCGGCCGGCGGTATCGAGGATGATGGTGTCGTACAGCAGCGTCTTCGCCTCGGCCAACGCCTTGCGCGCGATGTCGATCGGATTGCGGTTCTCGCCGATCTCGTAGAACGGCACCTTCACGTTGTTCGCGACGATGCGGAGCTGATCGATTGCGGCCGGACGGTAGACGTCGCACGGCACGAGCAGCGGACGGCGACCGCGATTCTTGAGCTGCAGGCCGAGCTTGCCGGTGGTCGTCGTCTTACCGGAACCCTGCAGGCCGACCATCATGATCACCGCGGGGCTGCCGACGAGCGCGAGTCCGACTTCGTTGCCGCCGAGGAGCTCCTGGAGCTCGTCGCGGACGATCTTGGTGACCTGCTGGGCGGGCGAGAACGCAGTCAGGACGTCGCCGCCGACGGCCTTCTCGCGCACGCGGTTCGTGAAGTCCTTGACCGTCTTGAAGTGCACGTCGGCCTCGAGGAGGGCGACGCGAATCTCCTTCAGCGCGTTGTCGATGTGCCACTCGTTGAGGGTGGCCTCGCCGCGCAGGGTCTTGAAGACCCGATCCATCTTGTCCTGCAGGTTATCGAACATGTTGAGCGTGTCCTCGGCGCGCCACCTGTGAGGAAGGCAGCGGCGCAGTCTCATGAAAATGCCCGCGGCTGTCCAGCCATTCCTCTTGTGACAAGAGGCAACAACGCGCAACGACGCTGCTACGGCATCGCGCGACTCGCGCAGTCGCGTCGTATCGTCTCGCGCATGCGCAACTTCGCCGTGCTCCTCGCGACGCTCATCACCCTCCCGCTCGCTGCGAACGAATGGCTCGCCGGTACGTGGATCCGCGCGGAGCGGAAGCTCGACCGCGCGGTCGCTGAGGCGAAGACCCCGGCGGCCGAGGCGCGATTGCTGGCGAAGCGCGCGCACTTTCTGCTCGATCGCAACGTGTATCACCGCGCCGACTCCGAACGCGCACGCGTGGCGATCGACGAGGCACTCGCCGCGGCCAAACGCTCCGGCGACGCAACAGCCATCGCGCTGGCGATGCACGCGCGCAGTCGCTTCCTGTACTTCGGCGCACTCGACGGCGACGGCAACTTCGCGGCGGCGGATGCGTCGATCGACGAGTCACTGCAAGTGCAGGAGCTCGCAGATGCGTGGTTCTATCGCGGGCTCGTGCGGCAGATGAGAGAGGAGTACGCGCCGGCGCGCGCGGCATTCGAACACGTGCTCGTGTTGACGAACGATCCGCTGGTGCGTTCCTTCGCGCATCGGCACATCGGCTACCTCATCGAGCTCGGCGGCGATGCAGACGCCGCGCGCGTGCACTATCGCAAGTCCGTCGACCAGCGACGCGAGTCTGGCGCGCACGTGCTCGTCCCGTTTGCGCTGAATTTGCTCGCGGATTCCGAGAAAGATCGCGCGCGTGCGATCGAGTTGCTGCACGAATCGACCGCGGCGGCGCGGTGCTCGAAGAGCTGGCGTGCGCTCAACGCGGCGGAGGCGAAGCTCGCGGAGCTCTCCGCGAATCGCGAGGTCGCGGTGAAGCATGCGCGTCGCGCGCTCGATGCAGCCCAATCCTACGGCGACGCCGCGATGATTGCGGAAGCGCGTACAAAGCTGGCAGAGCTTTCTCACTAGAATCCGCGCGTGTCCGCGCACTCGTTCCGCACGCTGCGGCAGTGGACGCCCGGCGGCGATCCGTTCGCGCATCGCGTGACGGTCACGGGCGAGGACAACGCGCGCGGCGGCTACGTTCTTTATTGGGCGCAGTCCGCGCGACGCCTGCGCAACAACCTCGCGCTCGAATACGCGATTCAATCCGCGAACGCGCTGAAGGTCCCGGTCGTCGTGTACGAAAGCGTGCGTCCCGACTATCCGTTCGCGAACGATCGCATCCACGCGTTCATCCTCGAGGGCGTGCGCCAGAACGCGATCGACGCGAAAGCGCGCGGGCTGCGCTATCACTTCTTTCTGCCGAAGACCGCGAGCGAAGCGCGCGGCGTCATGTACAGACTCGCGAGCGATGCGCGTCGCGTGGTCACGGATGACTACCCGACGTCGGTGATCGCGACGCAGACCGCGCGCTTCGTGACGCGCAGTCCCGTCGCGGTGCATCGCGTCGATGGCAACGGCATTCTGCCGATGCGCATCTTCGAAAAGGAGCAGTACTCCGCGCGATTCCTGCGCGATCGCGCACACGCGAACTTTCGCGAGCTGTGGCCGGCGATCGACGAGCACGAAGCGTTGAAGCCCTTTCGCGGGGACCTCGATCTGCCCGCGTACGACGGCAAGCATCCGCGCGACGCTGCGCGCGCGTGCGACATCGACCACGACGTCGAGCCGGTTACGATTCGCGGTGGTCGTGACGCGGCACTCGCGCGCTTCGATGTGTTTCTGCGCGACGGTTTGCGCGGCTACGCGAACGAACGCAACAAAGCGACGAAGCATCTCAGCGGACTCTCGCCGTATCTCCACTTCGGCCACATCGGCATTCACGAAATCGCAGAGCGTGTGCTGCGCAGCGATGCGCCGGACGACGACGTCGACT
>DASVNL010000260.1:0-5965 GCA_036383875.1 Thermoanaerobaculia bacterium | reverse complement strand
CTACGTTGCGGCAGGCGACATCGGCCTCGTGACGTTCGACGCTGCGAAACTCGCGAAGCCGTATCCGCTCGCCGGATACGCGACCGGCGCGACGACGAGCAGCGTCGTTGCGGGCGATCGCGCGTGGGTTTCGAACGCGGCCGGCGCAATCGCGGAGTCGCGCATCGATCCGCAGGGCGTCTCGCTCACGCAGTTGCGCACGTGGAACGCTGGTGCGAACGCGCTCGTCCACGACTACGACAACTCCACGCTCCTCACGTCGAGCGGCGCCACCGCGACCCTCTGGGCACTCACGCCGGCGACGCCGGCGTCGTCGCTCGCAGTCACATTTCCCGCGACCGTGACGAAGGCCGTGCTGCGCGGCACGACGATCGTTGCGCTGCTCGCCGACAACTCCGTCTACACCGCCAGCACCACGACGCCCGAGAAGGTCGCGGTGCCGAAGATGGTGTCGCTCGCGCGCTACGGCTCCGCGATCGGACTGATGCAGATCCTCGACGACGGACGGACGGTGATCCACCACTACGCCAACGGGGACTTCGGGACTGCCGCCCACACGATCACGCTCACCGGCGCGGCGATCGGCAATCTCGCGATCGACAACACGCGCGCCGCGGTGTTCCTCTTCAACGGCGTGAATGTCGTCGATCTCGCGACCGGCACCGCGACGCCGATCGCCGGATCGAACGGCGTCTATCCGATTCAACTCGCGTTCGCGGGTGACGACCTGCTCGTACTGACCGACAAGACGCTGAACGTCTATGACGACGGCAAGACGCTCGCGCAGGCAATGCCGCTTCTCGCGAACGGCGTCGCGTTCGGTGCAGCCGCGCCGTACGCGGTGATCGCAAGCTCGGAAGGAACGATCGCGTCGCTGTACCTGCGCGCGTTGCCGGAAGCGACGCTCACGACGTCAAGCAACTTCTACACGAAGATGCTCGCGGACGGCGATCGCCTCTATCTCTTCAGCCGCGACGGCGTCGACATCTACTCGCTCGCCGCGAGTGACGCACCGCATTCATTCAGCTCGATCCGCGCCGCGAACATCATCGACGTCGCGACGACCGCGAACCGTCTCCACACGCTCTCCGGCGGCTCGAGCGTGACCGCGTACTCGCACGCCGGCACGCCGCTCGCCCAGGTCACGATCAACGAAGGGATCGACACGCAGCCGCTCTCGATCGCCGCCGCGGGCAACGCGGTGTGGGTGTCGATCTCGAAGGGTTGTCTCTCCGGCGCGTGCGAGCGCAAGACGCTCGTGCTCGATCCGCAGACGCTGCTGGTCACGGACAGTTTCAGCGGCCAGGTCGTCGACGTGACGACGTCCGGCACGCGCGCGTACATCCTCACCGATCTGCCCGATGAGTTGCGCGTCGCGAACATCGCCGATCCGCTGCATCCCGCCGCGATCGCGAGCGTCGCCGCACCCGCCACCGCCCGCTCCCTCGCATTCGCCAACGGCACCGTCTACGTCCTCGGCGACAAGGTCTACGCGTTCAACGAAACCACCCTCACCGCGACCGGCACGTTCCTCACCGCATCGACGCCGACGAACTCACACCAGATCCGCATCGCCGGCTCCTGCGCGCTGATCGCCGGACGCTCCTCCAATCCCGAGCTCTACACGCTCCCGGCGTTCACTGCGACGAGCACGTTCGACATGCCGAGCACGGTGCGCGGCATGATCGCGACGACGTCGCGCGTG
The DNA here is from genome assembly GCA_036383875.1 of Thermoanaerobaculia bacterium. Taxonomy (GTDB): domain Bacteria; phylum Acidobacteriota; class Thermoanaerobaculia; order Gp7-AA8; family Gp7-AA8; genus QHVT01. The sequence continues at coordinate 4,260 of DASVNL010000260.1, read as the reverse complement.
CTCATCCTCACCGATCACTCGATCGAGGTGTGGAGGAGCGGAGAGGTGGAGACGGGGAAAAGACGAACGGTGCGGTAAGGCTCCGGCCTTACTCCGACTGCTGTTCGAACGCCACGACCTGGTCTTTGATCTTCACCGTCATCTTCTTCGACGGGACGACCGACGTCGGGAAGGTCACGACGATGACGACGCCGGACGTGCGACCATCGCAGCCGACGGGCATCGGCCGGACGACTTTCAGCTCACCGTACTGCTTCGCGACGGACTTGCCGCTCTCATCGAGCCACTCGATCGGGCCGCTCTGCTTCGACGCGATGGCCTTCGCCAGGTCCTGCGCCTCCTGATACGTCAGCTTGCCGGTCAGCAGCGTGACGATCTGATGCGGGCGCTGGGTGCGCACGACAAAACGATTCACACACGCGGCCGAGGCGGGCGGCGTGAACACACAGAGGGCGAGGAGGAGAGGGAGAATGCGCTTCGTCATGGATTCACCAGAGGGCACTGCCGGGTCGGACCGTGCGGAAGCATAGACAAATTGGCGGGCAAAGGAAATTTCAGCGACTGCAACTCGGACCCCTCGATTCGCGTAACACCATGAGCACCCAGCCCGTTGTCCCCGGTGTGTCATGATGACTTTGATGGATGATCGACCCGCGCCGAAGCAGAGCCGCGTCTCGCCGGCGCTGATTCTCTGGTTCGTCGGAATCGGTCTCATCGTCGGTCTCGATCAGCTCGACCGTCTCCTCGAGCGCCTCGGCCACGACCTCGCCATCATCGACTTCTTCGCGTTCCTCACCTGGCTCCTCGTCATCGGCCTGACCCTCTACGGCACCGCGGTCATCATCCGGTGGATCCTCACGCGGCTCTTCTGGACCGTCGGGCGGCGACTGTTTCTGAGTTACCTCCTCGTCAGCGTCCTGCCGTTTTTCCTGATGACGATCCTGCTCCTCACCGTCGCGTACATGTTCGCGGCCGTGATGACGCAGGCCGCGTTGCGCGCGGAACGTCAGGCGACGCTCGGTCAGCTCGAAAACTGGTCGCTCGAATACGCGAGCACCGGCAGGCGTCCGGGCGGCGCGCTCAAGTCGCTCGAGATCTACGACACGCACCAAAACTCCGGCGACAAACTTCCGCCGTGGCTGAAGAAGAAAAGCTTCAGCGGCCTGGTCGGACGTGAAGGCAAGGCGCTGCTCGTCACGTCGCGGCAGTTCCCGAACGAGCCCGATCACGCCATCGTCCTCGCGCAGCCGGTCGACAAACTCTGGACCGACCAGTTGTACGAGCGCTGGCGCATGACCGTGCGCACCGCCGACGCACGCGCGACGCGCGGCCGCAAGAACGACAAGAACTACGACATCAAGTCCGACGGCACGCTGTCGGACGTCATTCGAGACAAGGCGTTCAAGGAAATCATCTGGGGCGACATCGCCGAGCTCACGGACTGGAACAGCGGCACCGAGATCGCGGACCGCAGCCTGTTCATGCTGATCGCCAACCCCGCCGACAATCTCTTCTCGTACTACTTCGGCGCGTCTGCGAACGACTACTTCGGCATCCTCCTCACCGTCATCGCCTCGATCTCGATCGTCCTCCTGATGATGTACGGCATCGCGGCGCTGTTCGCCGCCGTGCTGATCTTCTCCATCTCGCGCGCGGTGAATCGCATCGAGAAAGGGACGAAGGCCGTCGAGCGCGGCGACTTCTCCTATCGCATCCGCATGCGCCGCAACAACCAGCTCGGTGCGATGGCTCAGTCGTTCGATCACATGACCGAGTCGATCGCGTCGCTACTGTCGACGGTCGCGGAGAAGGAGCGCCTGCAGAGCGAGATCGCGATCGCCGCCGACATCCAGCGCAACCTCCTGCCGAAACAAGGGCCGGATCATGAAGGCGTGTCGTTCGCGGCGCACTTCGAGCCGACGACGTCGATCGGCGGCGACTACTACGACGTCTTCAAACTCTCGCCGACGCGCTTAGCCGTCGCGATCGGCGACGTGTCGGGACACGGACTCTCGACGGGTCTCGTGATGGCGATGGTGAAGGCCGCGATGACGACGCTCATCGAAGAAGGCGCGGACGAGAAGTCGCTGTTCCGCCGGCTCAACGAGTTGGTGCATCGCTCGACGGAACGTCGCGCGTTCATGACGCTTGCGTACACGGCGTTCGATCTCGAGCGCAACACGATTCGCCACACGAACGCGGGTCACATCTACCCGTACATCCTCCGTGCGGACGGCGTCACGACGTCGATCGACGCGCCGTCGCTGCCGCTGGGCGTGCGTCCGGAGTTGCTCGTCGGCACGGTCGAAACGGATCTGCGCGAGCAGGACACGCTGGTCTACGTCTCCGACGGGATCATCGAAGCACAAGACGAAAACGGCGAGCCCCTCGGCTTCGACGCACTCGAGGCGCTGCTCGCGCGCTGCGCGGGCCTGACGGCCGAGGAAGTGCGGAACACGATTCTCGACGCGGTTGCGGATCACGCGGGCACGCGCCCCGCGGACGACGATCGCACCGTGATGGTCATCCGCTTCGATCGCGTCGGCGTGCAGACCGCCGAGTCGGTGTGGACGGCCGAGTTGCAGCCGTCCACGTAAATGCATGCGGAACGCCGACGCCCTCGTCGGCTGTCCCGGCGACGCCCTCGTCGCCGTCCGCGCAACGCGGGCGAGGCGCCCGCGGGCCAGCCGACGGGGCGTCGGCGCTCCTCTACCTGTTGATGCCGATCGTGAAGCTTCGGCCGGGCGCGAATGCCGCGACGGCGTCCGGCGATCCGAAGCGCTGCGCGTCCGTGAGGTTGCGCACTACGACGCGTACTTCGAGCCACGGCGTGAATCGCCAGCCCGCGCCTGCGTCGAGCGATGTGTAGCCCGCGCGCGTCGTTTCGACGGGACCCGGACGATCGTCGCGTCCGACGAGTGATGCGCCGAAGAACGCAGACTTGTTCTCCGCGGCCCAGCGCACCGATGCGTGCAGCGACGGCGCTGCGATGTCGTCGAGATCCGCGCCGTCCGCTTCACCGCGCGCAATCGCGGCACCCGCGATCAGCTCGATGTCCTGCATCAGGCGCGTCGCGGTCTCGAGCTCGAATCCGTGGATCGTCGCCTCGCCGCGATTGCGAAAGTTGAAGTCCGCGCCGTTGCGGAAGCGCTCGACGAGATCGCTGATCTTGTAGTGATAGCCGAACAGCGCGACGCGCGAGCGCGCGCCACTCCACCGCACGCCGGCGTCGACCTGCACGCTGCGCTCGGGCTCGAGCAGCGGATTGCCGACGACGAAGCCGCGACCGCTGATGCCGCGGAAGTAGCGATCGGAAAGCGTCGGCTCGCGATAGCCGCTCGAGACTTGCAGCGTCGCGGTGATGCCGTTGAACGGTCCGACCGTCGCCGCGCCGAAGCCCGACAGCGCCGTGTCGTCGATCGACGCGTCGCCGAAGTAGCCGCCGTGATTGCGCGTCGCGACGTAGTCGAGACGTCCACCCGCGGCGAGTTGCACCGCACGCGACACGCGACTCTCCCACGTTGCGAACAGGCCGGTGTCGTAGCGATCCGCATCATCGATCGAGCCAGGCGCGCGCAGGTTGAAGCGCGACACGAAGTCGACGCCGGTGACGATCCGCGTGCGCTCCGTCGCACGTTCGCCGGACAGTCGCACGGATCCGTCGCGCGCTTTCACTTCCGCGGACTCGATGCCCGTCGTGCGGATGCGATTCGTAGTGATCTCGTACGAGCCGATCGACGCGCGCACGGATGCGGAGTCGAAGACGCTGACCTTCGGAATGTCGAGCGCGAAGGTCAGCAGGTTCGCATCTTCCTCGGGATAGAGCGTGAGCACCGTGTCGCTCGTCGGAGCACCGACGTCGCGCGCGCTGCTGCTCATCAGGCCGATGCGCATGCGTCCCCAACTGCTGTCGCGCACGAAGCGCAGCAATGCGCCGCGATCTTCGTAGCCGGAGTTGAGGATCGGATCGCCGTTGCCGTCCTGACCATCGTCGGCGCTGCGCGTGTGAATCGAGGCGAGGATCGCGCCGCCGAGGAGGTCCATCGACCCTTCGCCGGCGACGGCGCGCGCCTCGGTGCCGCCGAACGACGCCCATGCGTCGTACCGCACTTCCGGTTGTCCGGGGATCGGATCGCGCGGGCGAAGATGTACGACGCCGCCGAGGGCGTCGGAACCGTAGGCGACGGATCCGGGACCGCGGGAGATTTCGATCGAGCCGAGGGACAGCGGATCGACGAACGTCGCCGAAGGTCCGGCGCG
>DASVNL010000259.1:0-5413 GCA_036383875.1 Thermoanaerobaculia bacterium | reverse complement strand
TCCAATACGTGCCCGTCGTCCCCTGCGCGAACACGAGCAGCGTCACGATCTTCGGCAGGAGAAACAGCATCGCGATCGCGGAGAGCGTGACCGGCAGGATGGCGCGCGTCAGCGCGGAGATGCGCGCTCGCGCGAACAACGACGAGAGTGCGGCCGGCAACGACGCGAGAATCGCCGCCGCAGAAAGACTCCAGAGTCCGTAGTTGTGCAACCAGACCGCGGGATACGGATGCACGAAACGGATCTCGAGCACGGCGACGAAGAACAGCGCGATGAACAACAGCGCTGCGCGCCGCGCGCGATCGAGATATGCCGCCGCTGCGACGATCACCGACGCCGCCGCGATGATCGGCAGCGAGAAGAGCCCCGGTGCGAAGCGGAATGGCGCATGTCCGACGAACTCGGGGGCCTGTTTGAGATCCGCGTACGCGCCGGCGCTGAAGTCGTACATGAAGAAGAGCGCCGTATCGAGCGGAGCGATGAGATGCAGGACGTAGAGCCCGAGGAAACCGATGACCGTCGCAACGAGCACCGGGACGTACCACTGGCGACGCGCGCGAATCAGCGCGCAGATGCCGATCAGCGCGCTGCAGAGCGGCCACTTCGGCGTCCAGAAACCCGCCAGCACGATCGCGCCGACGCCGACTCCTGCGAGCAGTGCGACGCGCTTCTTCGGCAGAACGACGAGCGCCGCGCCGATCCAGAAAAACGCCAGCGCAAACGGCTCCGCGCGGACATCGGCGATGACATGCAGCCAGATCGAGCCCGACGCGAAGAACGCGGCGACGGCGATCGGCGCGCCGAGCGGTTGATCGCGCCAGACGATGAGCGCGTATGCGATTAGCGCGACGAGTCCGAAGAATCCTGCGAGGAGTCGCGCGTTGGTCGTGAAGGGCAACGCTCCGACGCGCTCGGCGTGCGGCGCAAGCGTCGCAACCGCCGCGAGAAGAAACGGCGAGTGATGTTCGAAGATCGTCGTGAAGAGCTGCCCGCCGTTGGCCATCAGCCAGGAGGCGTGCAGATATTCGATCTCGTCGAGGTGCGGTTGCCGGTCGGTGCGCGAGATCAACACGGCGAGCTGCATCGCGAAGAGCAGCACGAGCAATGCGATGGCGATGCGCTTCTCAGAAAACAAAGCGCTCCTCCGGCGCTTTGCAAACGCTGCGAATGCCGCGCGGCACGACGAGCAGTCCCGCGGGCTGGGTGATCGCCGTGCGCAGTTCGACGCGCGATCCCTTGCGCAACGTCAGCGATGTCGCGCCGTGCGGCTGCACGACACCGTCGACGACCCACTGCATCGCGCTCGCGTCGAGACGCGGCAAGCGATCGAGCGGGATCTCCATCATCGCCGCGTCCGGCCCTTCGATCAGTCCGTACTCCATCGGCCGCGCGATCCACGGATGGCGCGCGAGAATCGGACTGGCCCACACGTCGTACACGCCATCCGCTGACGCGCGCCATTGCAGCCGCGACTTGCCCGGCGGCAACGCCGCACTCAAACCCGGGACCCAGAGATTGCGATACAGCGGAACGTAGTGATGCAGCGCGTACTGGCGCGTCTTCGGAAAGACGGTCAGCCAGTTGTAGATCCGGTAGTTGAAAACGATCGCGGCCGGAGGATCGCGCTCGATGTCGTACGGCGCGATCAATCCCTTTTGCGCCATCAGCCGCAGTCCGGCCGGCAGAAACCATTGCCTGTACGCGGGGCGGCGATGCAGCGCGTAGCCCGTTCCATCCCACACCGCGTCCGACGCCTTCGTCCGTTCATACACTTCCGTCATCACACGATCCTGATACGCGAGCGCGTTTCCGAACGACGGCGTGATGAGCAGTCCCAGGTTGATGGCGATGGCGACGCCGGCGACAGCGAAGACCAGGATCGCGGCGCGCGGCAAACGCGCGATGCATTGCTCGATCGCGATCGCAGCGAGCGGCACCATCAAGAGCCACGTGAGCTGCAGGTGGTACTCGTACTTCACCGCCATCAGCGCGACCGCGACGATCGACGCGACGAACAGCAGCGCGACGAGTTGCATCACTCCCGCTTTGCGAATGTCGCGCAGCGCGAAGAACGCACCGGCCAGCGCGAGCAACCACAGCGCGATCCCCGCGACGTCGCCGTTGCGCAGCGGCGCGAGCAGCATCGGAAGCATGAAGTTCGGCTCGAGCGGAGCCGCGAGACGATCGTGCAGGCCGTTGTAGCGGAACACGCCGTCGACGAAGCCGGGCCACGCGCCGCGCGCGAAGAGCCAGAGCATGAACGCAGACGCCGCGATCGCGACGCCGAGGAGCATGCGCGATGCGCGCGGGTTCCAGCGCCAGCGGTCTTCGCCGAGGAAGGAGACCAGGAGCGCGGCGACGATGACGAGTGGTGCGAGGCGGACGTTCGCGAGCACCGCCGCGGACATCACGACGCCGAACCCAATCCAGCGTCGCGAGATCGCGAGGGCGAGTCCGGCGATGAAGGCGAGGCTGCTCACCGTGTCGACGCGAAACTGCAGCGCGTCGGCGATGAAATGTCGCGAGCCGAGAAGCAGCAGCAGCGCGAGCAATCGAGAGTCGGTCGTCATGCGCGCGCGTCGCGCGACGAGCAACAGCAGCGCGCACGTGCCGATCCAGAACGGCACTTGCGCCCAGCGCATGTTCAGCACCGGTTGCGCGCCGATGCCGCCGCCCAACAGCTTCGCCGCAGGCGCAAACACGAACCACTGCAGCGGCGTGTGATGCTCCCAGAAATCGCGATACGGGACCTGCCCCTCGGCGATCCACCGCGACGCGCGGAAAAACTCGATCTCGTCCCACGTCAGCGGCTGAGCGCGTTGCAGAAGCGCGGCGATCCAGATCGCGATCGGGATGAGCAGCAGGAGGAGATGCCGTCGGCGCATGATGCGTCCCGACCAGCGCGTCGCGGCCGGCGCCGTATGATACAGCCCGTTTTTGACGGACTGCACATAGGATATGCGCCGTCCAAAACGGTTCAGGAGACGACCACTGCCTCAGAAAACTGCCATCATCATCGGCGCCGGCCCCGCGGGACTCACGGCTGCGCGCGAGCTCCTCGAACGCACGGACATCCAGCCGATCGTCATCGAGTCGACCGATGCATTCGGCGGCATCTCCCGCACGGTCAACTACAAGGGCAACCGCATCGACATCGGCGGACATCGCTTCTTCTCGAAGTCCGACCGCGTGATGAACTGGTGGATGAACATCCTGCCGTTGCAGAAGGTCGCCGATCCGCGGCAGACCATCACCTACCAGTCGCGCACGACCACCATCGCGGGCAACGCCATCGCGCCCGATCCCGACGTCGACGACAAAGTGATGCTGCTACGCTCGCGGCGATCGCGCATCTACTTCAGCCGCACCTTCTTCGACTACCCGATCTCGTTGTCGCTCGACACGCTGATGAAGCTCGGCGTGCTGCGCTCGATCCGCATCGGCTTCTCGTACATCCGCAGCGCGCTCTTCCCGATCAAGCCGGAGAAGAATCTCGAGCAGTTCTTCATCAACCGCTTCGGCCGCGAGCTCTACAAAACCTTCTTCAAGTCGTACACCGAGAAGGTGTGGGGCGTCGCGTGCGACGAGATCAGCGCGGAGTGGGGCGCACAACGCGTCAAAGGCCTCTCGATCACGAAGGCCATCGTGCACTTCGTGCGCTCGCTGTTCGGGAAAAAGAAAGACATCGCGCAGAAGAACACCGAGACCTCGCTCATCGAACAGTTCCTCTACCCGAAATTCGGACCGGGCCAGATGTGGGAGGAAGTCGCGCAGCAGGTCACCGATCGCGGCGGCAAGATCCTGATGCGCCACGTCGTCACGGGCCTGATCGCGAACGCGGGCAAGAAGATCACCGCGGTCAAAGTGAAGCGCCTCAGCGACGGCGTCGAGCTGACCCTCCCCTGCGACTTCGTCTTCTCGTCGATGCCCGTGCGCAGCCTGTTGCGCGCGCTCGAGCCGAAAGCGCCCGAGGCCGTCGCGACGGTTGCTGAGAATCTGCAGTATCGCGACTTCATCACGGTCGGCGTGCTGCTGAAGAAAATGAAGGTCACGGAGCCGGACGGCTCGCCGATCAAGGACAACTGGATTTACATCCAGGAGCCGGACGTGCTCGTCGGCCGCCTGCAGATCTTCAACAACTGGAGCCCGTACATGGTCGCGGATCGCGCAAACACGTGGATCGGCCTGGAGTACTTCTGCTACGCGAGCGATCCGATGTGGACGTGGACTGACGAGCAGATGTCGAAGCTGGCCGTCGACGAGCTCGAACGGATCAAGCTCGCCGATCGCGCCGACGTGCTCGACACCGTCGTGATCCGCGTGCCGAAGACGTATCCCGCGTATTTCGGCGCGTACGCGAAGTTCCCCGTCGTTCGTGAGTACCTGGACACGTTCGAGAATCTCTTCCTGGTCGGCCGCAACGGCATGCACCGCTATAACAATCAGGATCACTCGATGCTGACGGCGATGACCGCGGTGGACAACATCATCGCGGGCAAGGTCGACAAGTCGAACATCTGGGACATCAACACGGAAGAGGAGTACCACGAGGAGAAGCAGTCGTGAAGGAGCGGCTGCTCCGCTTCCTTCAACACATCCTCGGCGTCTCGATCTCGCTCACTCCACTCGTCGCGTGTTTCGCCGCGGGCTCGCTGCGCGCGTCGCTCTGGCTCGACGAAGTCACGTACTGGTACTACGAAGCCGATCCCGCGCTGCGCGAGCTCGAAGCCGGACGTCCCGGCGACACGATCGCGCGCTACTTCCTCAACTACTTCTACACCGACATCCAGCGGCTCGTGCACGCGCTCGTCGAGCCGTTCGGCCTGACGATCCAGCGCGATCCCGAGCTGTATCTCCGCTTCTTCTCGCTGCTGTCGTTCGTCATCGCCGCCGCGATCGTGTATCTCGTGACGTTCCGGGAGTCGCAGTCGTGGTGGTGGAGCGTGACCGCCGCGCTCGTGACGTCCGCGTCGCCGCTGATGCTGTTCTACGCGTTCGAGGCGCGACTCTCCGCCTTCGCGACGCTCGCCGTGATCGTGTACCTCATCGTGGTATCAGCGGCGCTGAAGCATCCGGAGCGCAAGCGCTACTGGGTCGCGGGCGCGCTGTTGAGCATCTTCCTCACGCACCTCCACCTCTGGATCGTCTGCCTTCTCGCCGCCCTCGGCATCGCCTCACTCGTCCGATCCACACTCACGCGCCAGTGGCGCGAGCTCGCGCTCATTACTACCGTGACGCTCCCCGGAGCGCTCACGCTCGTTGCCGAAGTCGTGTACGTGATGCTCACGACTCCGGCGGGCGGCCACAAGTTTCCGCTCTATCTTCCGCAGCCGTTTCTGTCGCTGCAGTCCAAGGCGACGTTCGGCATGTTCTCGCCCGCGGGAACTCCGTTTCCGATGCCGCTCGCGCTCGT
>DASVNL010000258.1:0-10045 GCA_036383875.1 Thermoanaerobaculia bacterium | reverse complement strand
TTCTCGCATCTGCGCGTCGTGAAGGCGAAGTACTGGGGCTTTCCCGTCGTCCTCGTCTACGACACGCTGTTCCTTCTGCCGATGAACAAGCGTCGCGCGCGTCGCGCGGTGAACGAAGACGCGGCGCTGCAATCCGTCGCGAAAGTCGGACGTTCGCGCGGCCTCGTGTCGCTCGTGCGTGCGATCTTCCGCCTCGACTCGCTCTTCGGTTGGATTCCCTTCGGGCCAGGCTTGTTGATGGTCGCGAAGAAGGTCCGGGCAAACGGGTAGAATCCGCGCGAAAACGGAGGTCCTGAATGAGCGACGGATACGACAAGCCGAGCAAGGCGGAAGACGAGTATTTTCTGCGGCAGGAGCTGGAGCGCCGGAAGAAGTGGGCGCAGGAGCAGTCCGCGAAGATTGCCACCGAAGAGCGCGACCGGATCAAGCAGCAGCACTGGATGAAATGTCCGAAGTGCGGCATGGATCTGCAGGAGATCGAGCTGCACGGTGTGAAGGTCGATCAGTGCGCCAACTGCGGCGGCGTCTTCCTCGACGCGGGTGAGCTCGAGCAGCTCGAGAAGCACGACGAAGGCGTGATGCATCGCGTCTTCTCACTGTTCCGCTGATGCGTTTTGTGGGACCCGCGGAGCTCCGCGCGTTCGCCGCGCGTGAGCTCGAGGAGCTCCACGGGTCGCGCGACCTCGTCGTCGCGTACGGAGCAGGCGAGGTGAGTGCGTTCGCCGCTGCGGCGTTGCTGTTCAGCGACTACGCGGTGTTGCACGCATCCGCGACGCTCATCGTCGACACGCCGGAAGCGTGGGCAGGCGCGGCGTGGCGCCTCGGACGCACGACGTTGCGCTGGGCACTCGACGGCGCGAAGCAGAAAGACGTCGTCGATGAGACGACGGAGGCGGAACCGCAGAGCTGGCTGGAGGAATGGATGCGGCATCGCAGCGTTATGGCACTCGACTCCGCGGCGCTTCTCATTCGCTCGCGCGGAGGGGATCGCCTCGAGCGCGCCGAGTTCGCCCGGCTCTTCGCAGCCGGTGAGCCACAGAAGGGTCTCGGCGCGTTCCTCGCTAAGATCAAGCCGTCCTGGTGAGCGATACTGGAGAACGTATGAGCCGCAACGAAGCCGATATCCGCACTGAAGGTCCGATCACTCCGCCGAAGACGCCGCGCGCAACGGACGAGCCGCAGCTCTCGCTGTTCTCTCCCGAAGCCCTCGGCGCGGTGAAGAAGCAGGAAGCCGATTGGCGTCGCGATGTCCTCGCGCCCGTGCTGACCAAGAAGCCGTACTGGAAGAAAGACTTCACCACCGTCAGCGCGATGGAGATCAATCCGCTCGCGACGCCGTTGTCGGTCGCGAACGAGGACTTCCACGAGCTCGCGTATCCCGGCCAGTTCCCGTATACGCGCGGCATCCATCCGACCGGCTATCGCGGCCGTCTCTGGACCATGCGCCAGTTCGCGGGCTTCGGTACCGCGAAGCAGACCAACGAGCGCTTCAAGTACCTCCTGACGCAGGGACAGACCGGCCTCTCCACGGCCTTCCATCTCCCGACCCTGTACGGATATGACTCCGACCATCATTACAGCGCGGGGGAAGTCGGCAAGTGCGGCGTCGCCGTCGACACGCTCGCCGACATGGAGACGCTCTTCGATGGCATCAACCTCGAGGACGTGACGGTCTCGATGACCATCAACTCCACCGCGCCGATCGCGCTGGCGATGTACCTCGTCGTCGCGGAGAAGCAGGGCGCGGACTGGAAGAAGATCTCCGGCACGCTGCAGAACGACATCCTCAAGGAGTACATCGCGCAGAAGGAGTACATCTATCCTCCGCGCCCGTCGATGCGCCTCATCATCGACACGATCAAGTTCTGCACGGACAACGTCCCGAAATACAACACGATCTCGATCAGCGGCTATCACATCCGTGAGGCCGGCTCGACCGCGCTGCAGGAGCTCGCGTTCACGCTGCGCGACGGCATGGAGTACGTCGAATACGGCGTGCGCGCCGGTCTCGACGTCGACGACTTCGCGCCGCGCCTGTCGTTCTTCTTCAACTCGCACAACGATCTCTTCGAAGAGGTCGCGAAGTTCCGCGCCGCGCGCCGCGTCTGGGCGAAAGTGATGCGCGATCGCTACGGCGCGAAAGATCCGCGCTCGTGGCAGCTCCGCTTCCACACGCAGACCGCCGGCGCGTCGCTGACCGGCCAGCAGCCGTACAACAACATCGTCCGGGTCACGATCCAGGCGCTCGCCGCAGTCCTTGGCGGCACGCAGTCGCTGCACACCAACTCACTCGACGAGACGCTCGCACTCCCGACGGAAAACGCCGCGCGCATCGCGCTGCGCACGCAGCAGATCATTGCCCACGAGTCAGGCGTCATCAACACGGTCGATCCGCTCGGCGGCTCGTTCTTCATCGAAGAGCTGACGAACAAAATGGAGCAGGGCTGCTTCGACTACATCGAGAAGATCGATCAATTCGGCGGCATGGTCGAGGCGATCGAGGCCGGTTTCCCGCAGCGCGAGATCTGGGACGCGTCCTATCAGTTCCAGCGCTCCGTCGACTCCGGCGAGAAGGTCGTCGTCGGCGTCAACGCGTTCAAGATGGAGACGGAAGATCCGTACGACATCCTCTACATCGACGAGTCGGTGACCGAGCAACAGCTCGCGCTGCTCAATCAGGTCCGCGCGACGCGCGACACGCAGAAAGTGCAGGACGCTCTGCAGGCACTGCGCAACGCGGCCGCCGACGAGAACACGAACACGATGCCGTTCATCATCGACGCGGTGCGCGTCTACGCGTCAGTCGGCGAGATCTCGGATGCACTGCGCGACGTGTTCGGCACGTACCAGGAGCCGGCGCTCTTCTAAGACGCTCCACGCTTCGCTGCAATCGCTCGCTTCAAATACTGCGACGCGCGCGGGTGCTTCTCCAGCGCCCGCGCGAGCTGCGCGATCTGCGACTTCGTCGGCGTGTGCTCGAAGTCGCCGTTCACGATCTCGCGGAGCTTCGGCTCGGTCGTGAGCAACTGCGCGACTTCGAGCTGGAGCATGCTGCGATGTAGCTCCGCTTCGTCGCCGGTGGGCTGGTGATCACCTGGGCCAAAGCCGAGGATGGAGGCGAGGAGGGTGATCCAGTCGACGCCGATTTTTCCGGGAGGGCGTTTCACAGGATTCGAAGGTTTGGGAACGTCGAGCGCGTTGTTCGCTTGCACGACACCCGCGCCGAACCGTTCGACAGCGAAAGGCTGATGGGGGAGTGACGCTGTCGATGTCAGCGCGTCGTACGCCGCTTGCGTCTTCACCCAACTGCGCCACTCCGAGGGCGTGAACTCGTTGCGGTGATATTGCAGCCAGAGGGCGGCCGATGCTGCGGCCTGCGGTGTCGCCGCGGACGTCCCTTCGAAATTGAAGTGCAATTGATTCGGCTGAAACGCGATCGTGCCGTAGCGCGACGTGATGTTCGGCGAGTTCATCGTCAGGCCGCGATCCTTCATCAGATGCGCGGGACCGTAACTGCCGCGCATCATCCACTCCATCACCTCGCCGCGCAGCACCGAGAGGAACCAGCTCGGATTGAGACCGTAGCTGCGGCCGCTCGCGGTGATGCCGGAGACCGGAGTGGCCGTCGAGAATCGCGCCGGATAGATCATCGTGTGCGGCGGGATGTCGATCGAGAGCAGCGGAATCGGCAGATGGAAAAAGTCGCCCGCCGCGAAGAACATCGGCGTCCCCTGGTCGTAGGCCGAGTTCACCGCGTCGCGCAGAAAATACGACGGCGCGCCGCCCATGCTCATCGAGATCACGTCCGCCTTCTTGTCGAGCGCGTTGAAAATCCCCTGGCCGACGTGCAACGGCCAGATCAGCACCACCGACGGCGACACGCGCAGCGTGAACACTTCCGCGAGCGGCGCGCCGCCGACGTAGTCGGTGTATGCGGGATAGCCATTCGCCGCTGCGACCTGCACCTTGCCGCCGGCGAGAACGCTCAGCGTTTCGGGTCCGTGACCGTTCGGCGTACCGCCCTGATAGCAGTCGATGCCCGTCGGACCGCAGCGATCGTCCGGGATCATCGAGCGCGAAAGCGACGTGTCGAACTTCGGCGGCGTGATCATGTCTTTGGTCGGGTAGTAGCCGGTGTCGAGGTGCGCGATCCGCACGACGCTGCCCGTCTCGAATGACGCTGCGGCGCGCTGCTGCGCTTTGCGCAACTCCGTCTTGTCGTCGTCGAGGTGCCACGAGACCTGCTTCACGTTCGGCCATTGAAACGACGCCGGCGCGCACGACACGACGAAGCCTTCGGGTGCGGCGGCGCAGGTCGGTGTGCGCGCTTCCTTCTTCGACGTTTTCGCTTTGTAGCGTTCCGCGAACCCGCGGATCTCATACGCGACTACCGGCTCGATCTCGACGATCTGCGCGGCCTCGATGTGTTGCAGAAACGCGCTGAACTGCGCGTCATTCTTCTTCGCCGCCTGGCGATGCGCGGCGTCCCACGGATGCTCGTTCATCCCGCGCTCGGACTGCGAGCCGGGAGGACTGAGCAGCAACCACGTCTTCTCGCGCGGCGTCGTGCTCTCCGTCGTCTCGTCGTAGGCGAGGACCGTCGCGATCGTCTGGACTTTCCAGCCAGCGCGCTCGATCGCTTCCGTGCGCAGCGCGGACGGATTGCGAACGGAGACCAGAAACTCGCCGCTCGCGTGCACGCCCGGCGCGACTTCAGCGGCGGTCGCGGCGAACGCGACGCAGATGAGGAGCAGGATCACGACAACGCGCATTGCTGCCTCCACTACTGATTTGAGGATGGAGGGAATGATAGTCCCCACGCCTTGCGCGTGTGCGGACTGAATGTGATCTCGTACGTCTCGCCCTCGACGAGCTGCTCGTAGACGTTGCCCATTACGATCACCTGGCCGACGTCGTCGAACACCGCGTAGAACGTGTACGGCGCGCGAGTCGTCTGATGCTTGGTGTCGAGTCGCGCGCGTGCGATGGTCGCGGTGCCGCGGCGCAAATCGGCGCGGTTGTTGCGCACGTGCTTCGCGACCGCAATGCAGACCGCAAGGAGCAGCACTCCCACGATGCCCGCGAACACGCGCACCACCGGATGCGACAGCAGCGGTCCGGCGACGAGTGCGAAGATGCCCGCGATGATCACCAGCATCGCCGCGAGAAACACCGTCGGCAGCAGCGCGTTCGCGCGCAGCCACATGCGCTGTTCATTCGTGAGCGGCACTTCGCGAGTCACGCGCATCATCGTAACCGTGCTCGCGTTGGCGATCGCGTTTCCGTCGCGCGCCGCCGATCGCGAACGCATCGCGACGCTCAACGTCGCCAGCACCACGCTCGTCACCTACCTCGGCTGTCTCGCACAGAACAAACTCTTCAAACGCAGCACGAGCAACATGCGCTGCCTCGCCGCGGGCGCAGTCGGCGGCGCCGGGTTCTATCAAGCCAAACGCCTGGCAGGCGAGGGACACATCACGACGGCGTGGCTCGTCGCGAATCTCTCGAGCTCCGTCATCGAGAACACGATGGCCGGAGAGAATCCACTCTCGCGACTCGGCTACACCTTCGGCCCGTTCCGCTTGCGCGTCGCGACGCCACTCGATCGCGCGCGTGCGTCGTACGTCGACGTCGACCTCTCACTCGCCGAGACCGGCTACCTCACGCGCATGCTCCTCGACGCCGACGACGTCGACATTCGCGACGGCATGCTTTGGTGGGAAACACGCGAGCCGGACGTGCAGGGCGATCTCGTGTTTCACGGCTACACGTGGGGTTTGTATCCCGGCGTCTGGTCCGGCGCGCAGAAACACGTGTGGAATCACGAGGCCGTGCACGCAGTGCAATCGCTGCAACTCGACTCTGTCGAGCCGCCTTTGTTCGATCTCGCCGAGGAGAGCGGACGTTCTCGCGTGCCGGTCCGTATCAGGTATGTGCGCGCGGGAGTGCTGAACCTGGCCGACAACGTCGTTTGGGCGCAGCTCCCGTACGAGGATCGCTGGGCGGAGATCGAAGCCTACCGCTTCGCGGAGAGGCGCTCGCCTCCCCAGACAAAATAAGTTCTTGTCATTACAGCATGGCGACATTAAGATAATTGTTGCCATAGCATAACTGCATCCGCTCAGTGGCGATGGCGATCCCGGGCACATCACGACTTCGAGGTGCATCACATGCGTCGCAGCACTGCCTTCGCTGCTCTCCGCGGTTCGAGCCTCGCGCTCACGCTTCTTTTCGCTGCACTCGTCGTTCCTCGCCTTGCCGCAAGTGAGATCGTCCTCGTGCCTCTCTGGTACGCCGGCGGCGGCGCGGCCGGCTCGTACTGGACCACGCATCTCTCCGTCTACAACACCGGCGACTACGTCGAGCCGAACGACCGGTTCGTCCTGCCGTGCAACTGGACGATCGACCCATGTCCGCGCGGCTTCTGGAAGCACAAGATGCTCGTGTACGAGGCGCAGGATTCGTACCCCGGCGGTTTCGTGATGCGCGTCGACAATCCCGACAACCTCTCGTACTCGCTGCGCATCTTCGAGCAGAACGCGCGCTTCGACGACCTCGGCGTCGACATTCCCGTCGTCCGCGAGCGCGATCTCAAAACCGGCCCGATTCAGTTGATGGACATCCCGGGCTCTGATCCGGACGTCTTTCGTTATCTGCTGCGCGTCTACGCCGTCGGCAACGCGCCGAAAGCCGTCGTGCGCCTCAACGGCTATCTCACGATGGGTGATGGCTCGCCCGATCTGATCATCACGCGCGACCTGCTCCTCACTCCCGGCAATCAAGGCCTCGGGCACTACTACGCCGAAGACGGGAACTTCATCCGCGATCTCATCATCGCGACCGCGGGCATGGGGCAGCTGCGCGTCGAAGTCGAGCCGATGACGCCGAACCTGCGCTGGTGGGGACTGATGAGCGCGACGAACAACGAGACCAACGACGTCACGATCGTCACGCCGAACTGACGCGATCCCGCTCACACTTTTCGCGCGGCCGGATCGCTAAGATGCGCGGTCATGCCGAGAACCGCGCTTTACTCTCGCTTCCGCTCCGCCCTGCGTGTCGCCGATGCCCTCGAGCGTCACGAGGTTTCTGCCGCCGCGGCCGAAGAAGCCGCGTGGAGTCGCAGAAGTTTTCTGCGCACCTCGGCCGCCGCAGCCGCGGGCGTCGCGTTCTTTCCGCGCGTCCTGCGTGCCGATGATGCGAAGCCGCGCGTCGTGATTCTCGGCGCCGGCACCGCGGGACTCACGTGCGCGTTCCGCCTGCAACAGAGCGGCATCGACGCGATGCTCATCGAGGCGTCGACGCGCGTCGGTGGTCGCATGTACTCGTTGCAGAATTTCTTTCCCGACGATCAGGTCGCGGAGCTCGGCGGCGAGTTGATCGACACAGAACATCACGCCATTCGCAATCTCGCGCGCGAGCTCGGACTCGAGCTCCTCGACCTCACGTACCTCGATGGCTCGAACGGCCACGACTACTTCATCGACGGAAAGCTCTACAAAGCGGACGCGGACTGGATCGAAGCGTTCGAGCCGATGGCGAAGGCCATCCGCCGCGACATCGGCGAAACCAGCGAGAACTGCGACGTCGACTGGCAGAGCGGTAGTGAGCGCGGCAAAGAGCTCGACAACATGAGCGTCGCGCAGTGGCTCGATCGCAACGACTTCAAGAGCGGGACGCTGCGCAAAGTCATCGAGGCCGCGTACGTCGGCGAGTTCGGCCTGCAACTCGACGAGCAGAGCGCGCTCAATCTGCTCTGCGCAGTCGGCACCGAACATGGACAATTCGGCATCTTCGGCGAAAGCAACGAGCGCTATCGCACGAAAGGCGGCAACGGCTCGATCCCGATCCGCCTCGCGCAGGAGATTCATCGCCCCGTCGATCTCGGTACCGTCGTCGAGGCGATTCGCAATCGCGGCGAGGCGTACGAAGTCACGGTGCGACGCGGCGGCAAGAGCGTCGCGTTGCCGGCGGACATCATCGTCACGACGATCCCGTTGCCGGTGATGCGCAAGATCGATCTACGCGGACTCGATCTCACGAGCGTGCAGCGCGATGCGATTCAGAATCAGGGCTACGGTACGAATTCAAAGATGATGGTCGGACTCAACGCGCGGCCGTGGGTGCAGATGAACGTCAGCGCGTACACGTTCACCGACCTGCCGTTTCAGGCGTGTTGGGAAACGAGTCGCGGTCAGGCAGGGCAGCACGGCATCCTCACGAACTTCACCGGTGGACGGCAGGGCCTCGTCATCGGCGAGGGCTCATTGCAGGATCGCGCGCGCGAGTTCGTCGCGGGTGCGGACAAAGTGTTTCCCGGCGTGCAGACCGCGTACACAGGCAAAGCGGTGCGACAGATCTGGCCGAAGTACGAATGGACCGGCGGCAGTTACTCGTGTTTCCGGCCTGGCCAGTATCAGCGCTACTTCCGCGCACTCGTGAAGCCGCAAGGCCGATTGATCTTCGCGGGCGAGCATGTGATGGACGAATCAGGATTCATGAATGCTGCAGTCGAGTCCGGCGAACGCGCGGCGACGCAAGTTCTGGCCGCGCTCGGTCTCGCGCAAACACGCGCGGCATGAGCGCGTCCAATCTCTTGCGTGCATGGCGTGACGAAATGGTTACGCGACGCACGACTCCTGTAACCATCCGCTTATGATCGTTGGCATCCAACGGAGGAAAACTGATGCGTGCGCGACACCTGTTAATTGTGTTGACTGTGCTTTTTGCAACGTCCGTCTTTGCGAAGGACGTTTACATCTCCGTTAGCGGTAAGGCGAACGGATTCTTCTCGGACGCGCGAATCTTCAACCCGTCGTACACGAAAGACATCGTCGTCACCGCGCGCTACCTGCCGGCCGGCAATGGCGACAACAGCGGCGCGACTCCGGTGGACCTCACGATTCCGAAGCGCACGATGAAGGTCTACGACGACGCCGTGCAGTCGATCTTCGGCGGCGGTCCCGCGCTAGGCGCGATCCGTCTATCGTGCGACGACGACTTCGTCGCCACGCAGCGCATCTACGCCGACAAGCGCGCCAGCTTCCAACTCGGCACCCTCGGCCAGTTCGTCCCCGGACTCGAGGCTTCCTCCGCGCTCGAGAAGGGCGTCCTCGTTCAGTTGAAATCCGGGCAGGCGTCGCTTGGCAATTTCCGCACGAACTGGGGCGGCATGAATCCGAACCCCGTCGTCGCGAACATCGCGTTCAAGCTCTATGACAAGAGCAACACGCTCGCCGGCACGAACAACCTGACCTTGCAGCCGTACGGCGTGTTCTCGCCGACGAACATCACGGGGTTCTTCGGCAACCCGAACCGCGATCTCACCGACGCCTGGATGTCCTTCGAATCCGACCAGCCGGTGTTCCTCTATGCGTCGATCGTGGACAACGGTTCCGAGGATCCGACGTTCATTCCGGCGACGAACGATAGTGGTGTCGCGCCGGAAGAACCGCCACCGCCGCAGTTCAAGACCGTCACGATCACCGCGCGCAACTTCTCGTTCTCGCTCGCGCAGAGTGAGACGATCCGCGCGGGCGACACCATCAGGCTCGTGCTCTCCAAGGAAGACGGGACGCACGCCTTCGTGATGTTCAATCCGAACGGCGGAACCGTCCTCTCGGCGAACCTCACGAACCAGCCGGTGACGTTCGAAGTCACGCTGCCGACCTCCGGCACGTACGCCTTCGCCTGCACGAACAGCCAGTGCGGGACGGGTCACTTCGACATGACCGGCGATTTGAACGTCCAGTAAGCCAACCCCTTTCGTGCGACGCGCGTGCATCCCTTGCGCGCGCGTCGCACGAAATTTGCTACACTCAGTCGCGAAGCTTGGGAGCGTGTGAAGGGTGCAGCTAAGCGAATTCTTTCGAAGCCGGAGGGGCGGGGAGTTGATCGGGATCGTCGTCGTGGCGATCGGCATCAGCCTCGCCGCGGCCATCCTCACGTATCACCCGCGTGATTCCTCCGCGTTCTACACCTCCACCGAAACTGAAATTCACAACGCGATCGGCTATTACGGCGCGACGCTCGCCTGGATTTTTCT
>DASVNL010000257.1:0-3790 GCA_036383875.1 Thermoanaerobaculia bacterium | reverse complement strand
TGCCTGCAGCGTCACGTCGATCCCGCGACCGGCAAGGAATCGTTCGTCTTCTCCTGCTTCAATCAGGACCAGCATCTCGATCACGTCGACTTCGGAAACCTGCGCGCGCGGCTCAAGCAAAACACCGTGCTCGAGAAACTTTCCAATCTCTGGCTGACGCGATCTTTGGTGGGAAGTGAAACCATAACTATGGCGTAGAGTCGAAGGAGTCATGCAACGACTCCTCGCCTTGTGCGCCGGACTCCTCACTGCAGTCCTCGCCCCTCTCGCATTCGCTGCGACGTCGGGGATCGTCGCGCACGCAACGTCGAGCGATCCGATTGCCGGCGCCCGCGTCACCCTGCGCCGCATGCCGGCGCCGCTCGAAGAGCGCATCCAGATTTTCTCCGGCACGCCGGCGACCACGATCGCGAGCACGACGACCGGCAAGGACGGCGTCTTCACGTTCAGTCAAAACATCGACGGGATGTTCCTCGTCGAAGTCGAGCACGACGGCTTTGCGCCCGAGTCGGTGCTCGCACTCGCAGGCACCAGCGCGACGACGATTCCTCTGAAACCTGCAGCGTTGCGCACGGGTCGCGTCACCGCGAACGGCAAGCCAGTGAAAGGCGCGATCGTCGCCGCGCTCGCGGGAAACATGTTTCGCTGGACCGGCAAGACGAACGACGATGGCGTCTACACGATGCCTGCGCCGTATCCGTGGGCCGAGATCATCGCGATTCTGCATCCCGACTTCGCGCCGTTCATCATCGAGAACCGCAACGAGCGCACGTCTCTCGACGCGAAGCTCGAGCAGGGAACCAACGTCAGCGGCAAGGTCGTCGACGCCGAACAGAAACCGGTCGCGAACGCGCGCGTGCTCACGAACTGGGCGACCGCAGTCTCCGCGGAAGACGGCTCGTTCACGTTGCGCGGACTCGCACCGCCACTCGAACGCATCGAAGCATCCGCCGGCGACGCGTTCGGCGAGGCGACGCCCGGAAACGAGCCGACGACAATCGTGATCGCGCCGCGTCCCACGATCAGCGGCGCCGTGCGCGGCACGGACAAACGTCCCGTCGCCGGAGTGCCGCTCATGGCTGCGCCCAGCGTGAAGATCGGGCCGACCGGCGGCATTCGCTGGACGGTGACCGACGAGCGCGGCAACTACCGTTTCGAGCACCTCAACGGAAACGCGATGTACTCGATCGGCCCGCATCTCCAGAGCGAGCTGCCGCTTCAAAGAATCCACGGAATTGCGCCCGGTGCGAAGAACGCCGATCTCGTCGCGACGACCGATGATGCGTACACCGGCATCGTGCTCGACGAACGGCGAAAGCCGGTCACCGGCGCAGTCGTGCAGCTCGCGCCCGCATCGAAGCCGCTCGTGTATGGCGGCGTCCATCAATCCGTTCCGGCCGCACGCACCAGCCGCGACGGGCGATTCCGCATTCCGCACTCGTATCGGACGATGGAGCTCGGCAACATGCGGATGCGTCTGCAGGTGTCGCGACCCGGCTACGCAATCGCGATGACAGAAGAGGTGACCAGGGACAAGCCGGCCACGATCATCCTGCCGCAAGGCATCGAAGTCGAAGGAGAAGTCGTCGACAGCAATGGCGCACCCGTCGCCGGCGCGGGCATCGTGGCGCTGCAGCGCGCGGGCAGCGGCTATCCGATGGCGCTCGACTCATCACTGAGCAGCGGCATGCTCGCGCCGTTCGTCGAAACGGACGCGGAGGGGAAGTTCACGCTGCGACTGAACGCGACGACGCACGATGTCGGTGCGTGGAAGCAAGGCACGGGAGGCACGCAGAGCAGCGGCATCGAGGTCGTTGCCGGCATGCCTCCGCTGAAGCTCGTGCTCGAGCCGAACGCCGCGATTCGCGGACGCGTCGTGCGCGGAACGGAGCCGGTGAAAGAAGGATCGGTGATGGCCTCCGGTCCGAACAACAGTCACGCCTCCGCCGACATCGCGGAGGACGGCACGTTCACGTTCGAAACGCTCACTGCCGCGCAGTATCGGCTCGAGTACATGGACAACAACGGGACGACGGCCGGTGAAACGATGGCGAAGGCTCCGGCGAACGACGTCGTCATCACTTTGGCTCCCGCCAGCAAAGTGCACGGCAAGGTCATCGACAGTGAGACGCGCGCGACGCTGCGACGCTACTCCGTCCAGCTCCAGGGCGAGCACTTCAGGATCGAGAACGTCAACGACGAAGAGACGTTCACGCTCGAAGTCCCGGAAGGAACGGCGGAGTTGCTCGTCGTTGCAGGCGGCTATCAGAAAGCCACGCATCGCGTGAATGTCGCCGCGGGTGAATCCGTCGAGGTGACGATTCCGGTCACGCGCGGTCGCGTGATCAGCGGAGTCGTCCGAGGAGAGGATGGGGCGCCGGTTGGTGGTGCGTCGGTTCGAGCCAATCGGGAAGAGACGATGCGCACCACACCGGACGGCCAGTTCGTGATGACCGTTGCACCGACGGCCGTGCAGCTCGACGTTCGCGCAACCGGCTACGTCGGCAAGAAGATCGAGTTGGAAGGCGGCACCACACCGGCCAAGGTCGATGTGACGCTCGCGCGCGGACGCTCGATTCGCGGTCGCGTGTTGACCAACACCGACGCGCCCGTGCCGCGTGCGCGCGTCATCGCGCAACTCAACGACGCCACGCAACAGGCCGAGACCGATGCCGACGGCGCATTCACGATGTCGGGTCTGGAAGGCGGCACCGTTCGTTTCTTTGCGATGAGCCAGCAGCAGCGCTCCGAGCCGATGGTCGTCGATCTTTCGAAAACCTCCGACGTCGTCATTCGCATCGGATCCGGCGCGACCGGCACGATCGCCGGTACGGTCAAAGGATTCGCGGACGGTTCATGGCAGTCGGGCAGCGTGCAGTCCGGAATGGCGCACACGTTCATCGGCCGCGACGGCAAGTATCGCCTCGAGAATGTCCGCGCCGGCGAGGCGCAGGTCACCGCAATGCTCATGGGCATCAACGGCGGCATGCGCACCACTGCGCCCGTGCGAGTGACGGTGATCGAAGGCGGCGAAGTCGAGGCGAACCTCGAGCTCGGCGGAGGCGTGACCGTGCAAGGTCGCGTGACGGAAGACGGCGTGCCGGTGTCGGGACGCAGCGTCGGATTCAACGTCGACGCGCGCGTGTCGACGGCGCGCACGAACGCCGCGGGTGAATACGTCGTGCACGGACTCGAACAAGGCACGACGTACTTCGTCACGGTCGGAGTTCCGAGCGACGGAAGCCCCTACCTCACACAGCACACCGTGACCGGCAACGATCGCTTCGACATTCGCATCGAGCGCGCTCGCGTCGAAGGCCGCGTCATCGAAGCGTCGGGACGCCCGATCGCAGGCGCATGGATCTCGGTCGTGGACGACAACGCATTCGAAGCGCCGGAGACGCGCTCCGACGAGAGCGGAGCGTTCGCGCTTTCGGTCACGCGCAGCAACACACTCAACGTGCGCGTCTCGAAAGACGGCTTCGCCACGGTGACGCGACCCGTGACCGGCAACGCACCGATGCTGATCATGATGACGCCCGCGGTCGGACTGCGCGTGCGCCTCGTCGACGCGCGCAGCGGACAAGCACTCTCCGGCTGGGCGCAGGCTGTCGATGAACAAGGACAACGCATCGCGCAAACACGCGAGATGAACAGCGACGGCACACTCACCGTGCCGGTCGGTCCGGGCACCGTGCGCATCACCGCCGGTGCGATGAACTACGCATCGCAAACCGCGACGACCGCAGTTCCTCGCGACGGCGAGCTTCGCTTCGCGCTCACGCCCGGC
>DASVNL010000256.1:0-4822 GCA_036383875.1 Thermoanaerobaculia bacterium | reverse complement strand
CCGAAAACTCCGTGCAGTCGAAGGTTCAGGCGACCGAGGCGTACGGCGCGACCGTCGTCACCGCGGGCGTCACCGCTGCGACGCGCGACAACGTCGCACGCGAGATCGCGGAGAAAAACGGAGCGGCGGTGATCCCGCCGTTCGACCACGATCACATCATCGCGGGCGCCGGCACGGTCGGACTCGAGATCGTCGAAGAGTGGCCGGACGTCACGACCGTCGTGACTCCTCTTGGCGGCGGCGGACTCCTCTCCGGCACCGCGATCTCCGCGACGTCGATGGGTCAGATCGACGTCTTCGGCGTCGAGCCCGCGGCCGGCAACGACGGCGAGCAATCGTTCCACAGTGGCCACATCGTCACGATCGATCCGCCGAAGACCATCGCAGACGGCGCGCGCACTCTCGCGATCGGCGAGCGCAACTTCGCGATCATTCGCGAGCGCGTGAAGAACATCGTCAGCATCGAGGACGACGTGCTACTCGACGTCACGAAGTGGGCGATGTATCGCACGAAGCTCGTCATCGAACCGACGGCCGCGCTCGGAATCGCGGCGCTGGTCACCGGAAAGATTCAGCCGCGCGGTCCGGTCGCGATCGTGGTCAGCGGCGGGAACATCGACTTCGGACTCCTCGCCTCATGAGCGGCTCGCTCTTCGGCGACGACGACTTTCCTCCTCCGACATCGGTCCCCGACGAAGACTCGCCGCTCGCCGAGCGTCTCCGTCCGAAATCTCTCGAAGACGTCGTCGGCCTCGAAGATCTCCTCGGCGAAAAGAAGTTTCTGCGCAACGCGATCGAGAACGACCGCATCCCCTCGATGATCTTCTGGGGGCCGCCGGGATCGGGCAAGACCACGCTCGCGCGCATCATCGCGAAGACGACTCGCGCGCGATTCGTCACCTTCTCCGCGACCTCGAGCTCGATCAAAGACATCAAGGCGCTGATGGAAGAAGCGCGCAAGGCGCGCAAGTCACGCGGCTCGAAGACCATCGTCTTCATCGACGAAATTCATCGCTTCAACAAAGCGCAGCAGGATGCGTTTCTGCCGTACGTCGAAGCGGGCGACATCACGCTCATCGGCGCGACGACGGAGAACCCCTCGTTCGAAGTGAACTCCGCGTTGCTCTCGCGATCAAAAGTCGTGGTGATTCCCGCGCTCGAACGCGAGCAGGTCGTCGCGATTCTCAAGCGCGCGGTCGCGCATCCGAGCGTCGAGAAGTTCGGCATCGCGCTCACTGACGCCTCGCTCGACTTCGTCGCGGCGACGTCCGCGGGCGATGCGCGACAAGCGCTCACGAGTCTGCAACTCGTCGTCGAAACCGCGTCGGCCGACGACAGTCCCGTCGACGTCGGCAAGGTCAAGGAGATCCTGCAGCGCCGCTCGCTGATGTACGACAAGTCGGGCGAGGAGCACTACAACATCATCTCCGCGCTGCACAAATCGCTGCGCAACGGCGATGCGGATGCGTCGGTGTACTGGCTCGTGCGGATGCTCGAAGGCGGCGAAGATCCGATGTACATCGCGCGGCGCATGGTGCGCGCGGCGTCGGAGGACATTGGCAATGCGGATCCGCAAGCGCTGGTCTTCGCGATCGCCGTGCAGCAGACCGTGCACTTCCTCGGCATGCCGGAAGCGGGCGTCGCGCTCGCGCAGCTCGTCACGTATCTCGCCGCGTCGCCGAAGTCGAACGCGGCGTACGTCGGATACGGAGAAGCGGTTCGCGAAGTCCGGCAGGGCGACAATCCACCCGTCCCGCTGCACATCCGCAATGCGCCGACGCGATTAATGAAAGACCTCGGCTACGGCAGCGGCTATCAGTACGCGCACGATTTCGAAGATCAAACCGCGGCGATGGATTGTCTGCCCGATGCGCTCAAAGGGCGTCGCTTCTACGAGCCGAAAGAGGCCGGCGCGGAGAAAGCGATGAAGGAACGTCTCGACCGGATGCGCGACGCGCGCAAGGGCTAGTCGTTCGCGTAAGCCGGAGCGTTCTTGCGCTCGACGGCGATTGCGGCGGGCTTGCGGTCAACGCCGAGGTTCACGTAGACGACTTGAGCTTCAGTGACTTTCACGCGACGCTCGGGATCGCCCGCGCGGATCGACTCGACCACCACTTTCGTGGTGATCGATGTCGTTCCGATGCGCAGCGTTTCGGTCCAGAAGCTGACCAGGTCTCCGACGAACACCGGCTCGTGAAACACGACCTTGTCCATCGACACCGTGACCATCAACTGCAGACCCTGCCGGCGCGCTTCGATCGCGCCGGCCTGGTCGATGTACGAGAGGATGACCCCGCCGAAGATCGTGCCGTGCGCGTTCGTGTCGCGCGGCATCATCAGCACGCGGATGGCTGGTTCATCCCACTTCTGTGAAACGTTCGACAACTAGACTCCAGTCGGTGCCGTGGTCGGGCGCGTGATCTCGTCGTTGACTTCGACCTTCGCACCCTTGCGGAGACGCTCGAGCAGCGTCGCCCGGAGGCTGCGAGCCTGCTGCACGCGCAACTGATCCGAGTACGTCGTGCGGTTCTGCTCGAGCTCCTGCGGCGTGACTTTCTTCTGTTCGAGAACCTGGAACGCGACCGCGCCGTCGCCGACGATGACCGGTCCCTTGAGATCGTTCACGTTCGCGGCCATGGTCGCGTCGACGAGACCGGAGACGTCGCCATTGAGTCCGGCGATCGAGCCCTGACGTCCGACGCTCGCGTCCTGCGCAGGCTGGGCGGCTTTCGCGGCGATCGCGTCGATCGTCGTGGCGCCGGCCATCATCTGCGCGAGTGCAGCGCGTGCAGCGTCGCGCGCCTTCTGCATCTTCGCGTCCTGCTCGACCTTCTCTTTGATCTCGGCGAGCGCCGAAACGCCGGCCGGGCGAGTGCCGGCGAGATACGCGATGACGATGCCCTTCGGCGTGCCGATCGGCGGATCGCTGACTTCACCCTGCTTCGCGGCGAACGCCCACTGCGAGAGCGGCGCGTGCGTGCCGATCGTGCCGATCGGATCGGACTTGCCGAACCAGCCGCTGTCGCTCGACGTGACCTTGTCGTTCGCAGCCGCGACGAACGCCTCGACGTTCGCCGGCTTGTTGGCCTTGAACGTCGCGTTGATGCGGTTGATCTCGGCCTTGGCCATGTCGCGAGCCATGTCGTTCGCGGCCGACGCCATGAGCGAGGGCTTCATTTCTTCGAAGGAGCGCACCGACTCCGCGCGACGCTCGACGACTTTCACGATGTGATAGCCGTATTCGGGCGTGCGGATCGGATCGCTGATGACGTTCAGAGGAATGGAGAAGATCGCGCGATCGAATGCTTCGACCGTCTGCGCGGCGGAGACGAAGCCCATGTCGCCGCCGTTGCCGGCCGACGACGGATCGTCCGAGTTCGCACGCGCGAGTCCGGCGAAGTCGCCGCCTGCGCGAAGCTGCTGCACGAGGCCCTGAGCCTTCGCGCGCGCAGCGGCGTCGACGTCGGCGGGAGCGCTCGGGTCGACCTTCACGAGGATGTGCAGAACGTGCGCAGCCGCGGGCGACTTGTATGCGTCCTTGTTGGCGTCGTAGCGCTTGCGGAGCTCTTCATCCGTCGGCTTCACGGCCGCGCGGATCTTCGCGTAGTCCGCCATCAGATAGCGGATCTGGCGCTGCTCGCCGTGCGTGTACTTCGCCTGATTGTTGCGGTAGTAGGTCTCGACTTCCTGCGGCGTCACGGAGACCGACGCCATCTGCGACGCGGCCGGGAGGAGCACGAAGCGGATCTTCGCGTTCTCGTTGGCGCGGCGGTATTCAGCCTCGACGGCCTTCGGCGAAACGACGACGGAGCTCTGCAGCGCGCTCTCCATCTTCTGGAGCGCGATCTCGCGGCTCAATTCGTTTTCGAAGTCGGCGGTGCTGGCGTAGCCGAGGGGTCCGGTCACGTAGCGCGTGTAGAGCTCCATGCCGATGAACTTCCCGTTGTCCGCGAACTGCGGGATCTCGAGGAGCTTGCGGCGCACTTCTTCAGGAGACGCCTCGATGTTCAGACGACGCGCTTCCTGCGTGAGCAGGCGCTGGTCGATCAGATTGTCGAGGACCTGCTTGGCGAGTCCCATCTGCGCGGCCATCTCGGGCGTGAACTGCTGGCCATAGGCCTGCTTGTACATGTCCTCGAGACGCTTCATCGAGCGATAGAAATCGTTGTACGTGATCGTTTCGCCATTGACGCGCGCGGCGAAGGCGACATCGCCAGTGCCACCGCCGACGCTGCCGCCGCCGAGTCCCATGTCGATGAACACGAAACCGAAGACGAACGCCGCGACCACGGCGATGAGAATCCACTTCAAGTGGTGAAAGCTGTCGCGCATTACTTTGAGCATGGAGACTACCTTTCGGGCGCCAGGGCGTTGCCTCTGGCCGTCGTTGCAGAAAAAGCGGCGCAGTTTACCTATTCCCGGCGCATGCGCCAACCTTCGTCTTTCGTGTGCTATAACTCGCCGACCAGCCTTCCATGGCGAAGAAACCGAAGAAGCAAAGCGGCGCGGATATCGATTGGTATCTGATCTCGATCGAGCGTCTCAAGCAGATCGGGCTCGTGGTGTTGCTGCTCATTCTGGGCGGAGCGGGCTGGTGGTTCTGGCACAACCAGAAGGGAAATCCGAAGAGTGCCGCCGAGGCCGCCATCGCCGACGCGCGACAGGCGCTCAACTCTCTCGCGGCGTCCGCCGAGTTCAACGCGCATCGCAATGAGTTCGCGCGCGCACAGCAGAAACTCGACGAAGCGAACACGCTGTTCAGCAGCAGCAAGTACCCCGAGGCGCAGGCGGCCGCGGCTGCTTCGCAGAACATCAGTCGCAG
>DASVNL010000255.1:0-2966 GCA_036383875.1 Thermoanaerobaculia bacterium | reverse complement strand
GCGAATGAACTCCGGCATGTTGCCGACGGGCGTCGTGAGCACAGGCACTCCGCTGGCCGCGGCTTCGAGGCACGGATTGGGCGTGCCCTCGCTGCGACTCGCACACACGTAGACGTCGAGCGACTGATAGAACTCGCGCATCTCTTCCGCGTTCCGCCAGCGTTCCTCACGCGCCGCGAGGCAAAGCTCCGCGCCGCTCACCGCTGCGACGGCGGGGATGATGAACGGATGCACGCCGCGATGTTCCGACGTCTGATTCTTCAGGCTCCCTGCCCATCCGACACGCAACGGCGTTGAGGGTCGCGGCGTTGCCGTTGGTTGAAAGAAGTTCGTGTCGACGCCGTTCGGCGTGTGGAAGACCTCGCGCCCGAGCTCTGTCCTCAAGTGCATCGCGAGTTTGAGATTGTTCGCGAAGACGGCGCGCGGCAAATGCGAGAGCATCTTCAGCCCCGGCCTGCGCCAGCGACGTTCCAATTCGTACTCGCTGCAGACGCCAAGCATCAGTTTGTCGCGCGCATCTTTGAACGATCGCTTGAGTCGCGCGAGTTGATCGATCTGCAGCCAGTAATAAACGAGCACGAGGTCCGCCGCCTCGATGTCCGCCGCACTCACCTCGGCCTGATACCGCGTCACGAGGCGATACTCGTTCGCGAGCGCGGCGGCGAGTGCTTGCGTCTTGCGATCGTGCGCCCAGCCCGGACGATCGACGATGCAGAGGACGGTCACCATTCGACGTAGTGCCGTCGTCGCGGTGAGGACGTGTCGAGATCGGAGTCGCTCGTGGTGGCGCGCAACTCGGTCTGCGATGGCAATCGGATCTTGTCGAACGAGAGCTTCGCGCGCCAGCCATGCCAGCCGTCGCGAACTTCGCCGGAGTCGAAGCGACGCTGCACGTATTTGCGGACCATGTGCTCGCGGCTGAGGATCAGGTAGTGACGAAGCAGCAGCGCCTGCGGCGAAATCCGCCGTCCCGAAAATCGTGCCTGATGTCCGCCCGTCGTTGCCAGATCGACATTCGGCTGGCGTTTCCAAGCGCGGACGAGATGCAAACGCCGCGGCGCAAACGGGTAGTACCAGCGCATCGTCTTCAAGTAGTCGGGATGATCGTGATCGGGCGACTCGCGCGTCGCGACGAAGGTCAGCTCGCGAAACTCGACCGCGTTGTATCCCGCGTCGCTCGCCTCACCGAATGCATCCGCAAGCGTCTGCCCGACGCGCGACGACTGCGGAATCTCGTCCGCATCGAGATGCATGCACCAGTCAGCGTCGAGCTGCGCCGCGAGCTGTTCTTTGCGACCAAGGATCTGGCGCCAGCGATAAGTGCCATCGCGTGGGATCGTCTCGATGGCGCGCAAGCCGTGGCCAAGGTATCGCGATGCGATTGCGACCGTCGCGTCGGTGGACTCGTTGTCGCACAAATACGCCTCGACGCCGTTCGCGAAAAGATGCTCCAGGCACCCGCCGATGAAGCGCTCTTCGTTGTAAGCGGCGATGATGGCCACGACCCTTGGGGGCATGGCCGAATCATAGCGTCTCGCGTGTTTGTCAGCCTCGGCGTGCAGCTTCGATTGCGGCGACGTCGATCTTCTTCATCGTCATCATCGCGGCGAAGGCGCGTTTGGCTTCATCGCCGCCGGCATTGAACGCCTCGGTCAGGGCACGCGGGGTGATCTGCCAGTTGAGGCCCCAGCGATCCTTGCACCAGCCGCACTCGCTTTCCTTGCCGCCGTTGCCGACGATTGCGTTCCAGTAGCGGTCCGTTTCTTCCTGATCCTCCGTCGCGATCTGGAACGAGAACGCCTCGGTCTGCGGGAACTGCGGGCCGCCGTTCAGTCCGAGGCACGGAATGCCGAAGACCGTGAACTCGACCGTCAGCACGTCGCCCTTCTTGCCGCCCGGGAAGTCGCCGGGCGCCTTGAAAACACCCGTCACTTCGCTATTCGGAAACGTCGCAGCGTAGAACTGCGCCGCATCGAGGGCGTCCTTGTCGTACCAAAGACAAATCGTGTTTTTTGCTGTCATGCCCGCAAGTGTATGCAAGATTTTGGACACCGCGCGTTACCATCCTCAGCCGAAATTCGGACTGACGAACAGATGAGCGATGCGCCGGATCGTCCGACTCCGTTTCTGCTCGCGCCGCTGCTCATCGTGAGCGCCGCGATTCGCATCGCGGTCAACAACGTCGTCGCGTATTCGCGCGCCGACGAGACGATCTACCTCCTCTACGCGAAATCCGGCTATCCACAAATCGTGCGGATGTTCATCGACGACCCCGGCATGTGGGTGTTGCCGAATCCGCTGCGCTGGTCGTGGATCGGAATCACGTCGATCGTTGGAACGCTCACCGGCGACGTCTCGCATCGCATGCTCGCGTCGATCTCGACCGTCGCCGGCATCGTGGTCGTCGCGCTGACGTGGGTCATCGCGTGCGAGTTGTTCAGCACGAACGTTGGCCTCGCCGCCACCGCACTCGCCGCGACCTCGCCCCTGCAACTCGCCCTCGGCCGTCGCGCGCTCGCGGATGAATTCTTCTGCGCCGCAGTGCTGGCGTCGATCGCGACGATGCTGTGGTTCGTGCGCACGCGACATCCCGGCTGGCTCGTCGCGTGGATCGCCACGACGACGATCGCGATCGCGGCGAAAGAGCAGATTCTCTTCATCTATCCCGTGCTCCTGCTCTTCTGGTGGCTGCGCTCGCGACGCGTTGGCGTCGTCGAGATCGTGGCCGCCGCGGCGCCGCCGTTCTTCTTCTTCGCGATCTACTGCCTCCTCGCGCGCGACGTCACCTCGTTCTTCCGCATCGCATCGATCATCACCAACGCGATGACCGCGCCGTACGCGGAGCAATACCAGAGCGGCCCGCCGCATCGCCTGCTGCTCGATCTCTTCGCCGTCGCGCCGATCGCCACGATCCTCGCGATCGCCGCACTCGTCACCAGCGCGTTGCGTGCGACCAGCGCCGAGTT
>DASVNL010000254.1:0-11492 GCA_036383875.1 Thermoanaerobaculia bacterium | reverse complement strand
CCGCGAGCACTGCCAGCGCCGCGGCGTCGTCGAGCGTCGCGTGGCGCACCGTCACGTCGTGCATGTCACTCCATCCACCCAGCACGTGTGGCACGCGCCGTACTTCAGCGGAAACGGCCGCATCGTCTCGGCGAGCGTCTCGCCCATGCGCGCTTCCGGTTCTTCGATGAGGATCGGACAAACGTACACGCCCTTGCTCGTCACCATCCTGCACGACGAACACTGCAACGTCGACGCTTCGGAATCACTGAGCGATTCATTCGTGAGCCGTTCCCAGTCTTCGTACGCACGCGTGCGCGTCTCCTCCGCCCCGATGCGAAACAGCGACAGCACTTTCAATCGCGGACGCGCGAAGCCGAACTCGCGAATGAGGTCGAGGAATCGCGCGCGTCCCTCCGCGCTGGCCACGCCTTCCGCCGCGGTCGTCACGGTGATCACGGGATTGAGGCCCACGTCCGCGAGATTGCGCAGTCCGATCATCACGCGATCCCACACGCCTTTCCCGCGAATCGCGTCGTGCGACTCCGCATCGAAGCCGTCGAGACTGACGCGCAGATCGAGCGAGTATTCGCTTGCATCGAACAGCGCGCGCAGCTGGCGGCACAACTCGGGACGCAGCAGCATGCCGTTCGTCAGCACGCTCGCCGGACCTTGCTTCAGCGTCGCTTCGAGAATCGGGATCATGTCGCGATTCATGAACGGCTCGCCGCCGGTGAAGTAGTACTCGCGCACGCCGAGCGCACGCGCCTCGTCGAGATGTCGTTGCACGTCGGCGAGCTTCATCATCTCGTGCGAGTGATTGCGCGGCGAGCACGAAATGAAGCAATGCGTGCACTCGATGTTGCAGATCGTCCCTGCGACCTGAAACCAGAGTGTGTCGAGTGCGAGCAGTTGGACGGACGGGTTCATAACGAATCGAGAATCGTTTCGAGTTGCAGTAAACCGGTTTGCAGAAGAAATCCATTCGACCGGCCGTACGAACGCGAGCCGACGAAGTAAAAGCCCGGCTCGCCCGACTGCAAATCGGCGGGCTTCACCGGCGGGACGGACAGACAGTCGGTGATGTTCGAGATCGCTTTGTACAAACGACCGCCCCCTTCCGTGACCGGCGACGTTTCGACTGTGAGCTCGGACAAAAATCGCGCGTCGGGTTTGTAGCCCGTGAACGCGGCGACGGCATGTGCTTCGACGATACGACCGCCGGTCAGCGCAACGACGATGTGTCCGTTGTCCCGCGACACGCTCTCGATCATCGCCTTCCGTTCGACGCGCAAAAAATGCGGCGGCGCCTCGGCCAGCGCATTCGCACGCGCGACCACGTTCTGCCGCTCGGGCAGCGGATCGTTCATCACCTCTTCGCAAGGCCGGCGATTCGCGGAGCGCACGGCCCACACGACGCGCGTCGACGGATCGTCCTTCGCCCAATCCTCGAGCATGCCGATGGCGTTCGCTGCGGAGTGACCGTCGCCGAGGAGGAGGATCGTGCGACCGCGGAGCGAGTCGCGAGCGTCGGCGAGCTCGCCGAGCCGGCGGATCGACGAAAGCGCGATGCTCCACTCACCGCGCGCCGGCAATCCGCCGAGGCCCATCGGACGCGGTACCGTTAGTCCGCCACTCGCATCGAGAATCACCTCGGCCTCGAACGTCTCGTCGTTCGCGCACAACACGCGAAACGGACGCTCCGCGCGCAGCGGATGTCCCGCGTAGTCGCCGCGCGTGAGTCCGCGCCGTCCGATCGCGATCACGTCCATGCCCGTGCGCACGCGACCGCGCAACGGCTCGCGATCGACGAGCGGCAGCAGCACGCGATCCGCGTACTCCGCGCCGGTCAGCAGTGCGTCGTCCGATGGCAGTGTGTCGCGGAGAATTTCGCGCATGCGCGCGGAGACATTCATTTTCAGAGGCGAGAAGAATCGCGCCGGACCCCACGTGCGCAGTGAGGCACCGACCTCTCCCCGCTCGAGCACCGTGACGTCGTGCCCGCGGTCCGCGGCGCCAATCGCCGCTGCGATCCCCATCGGCCCCGCGCCGATGACGAGGACGCGCATCATCCTTCCTTGCGCGCCAGCGCATTGCACGACTGCGCCCAGTGGGCGATCGTGCCGCCGCCTCGAATCACCGCCGCGACTCCAATCGCCTCCGCCATCTCCTCGGGCGTGAAACCCGCGTCGCTGCACGCCGATGAATAGGAGTCAATGCAATACGGCTCCTGAATCGCGTACGCCACCGCGAGCGCGATGAGCTTCTTCGTCTTCTCATCGAGCGCGCCGGGCGCCATCGTCGTCTGGTACCAGTTCAGAAATCCGTCCCAACCTTTCGGATTGGCCTTCGAGATTTCGCCGAAACGAGCGAGGTCTTCAGACAGGTAGTAGCTGGGCATGGTTGTCCTCCGTCAATGCGCGAACTTCGCGAGCGTGCGTCGGCGTCGCGACTACAGCGGCGGCGCGCGCGACGGCAACTGACGGGACATCGCCGCGTGCGTGACGCGCGGCGCGTACGGAATCGGAACGACGATCGCAGCGAGAATCGCGCGCCAGGCGCGTTCGCGTCGCGCGTCATCGAGAGAGACGCGTGAGTCGACGTCGGTGATCGCATCGAGCACGACCAGCGATGCGATACGCGCGCGGCAATGCGCGAGCGTCAGATCGGCGAGCAGTTCGCGATCGAGCGACGTAAAGCCGATGAAGTTGATCCCGCCATCGCGCGCAGGCGCGACGACCGTGAATCCGCGCGCGACCGCTTCGAGCACCGGCGCGAGCGTCGCGGGCGGTGGCGCGTCGATCGCGGCGAGTACGACTGCATCGAATGATGCGAGCGCATCGAACGACGCATTCGCGACGCGATCGCCGAACGAATCGCCGCGCTGTGGCAACCACTCGCGATGCACCTCGGGCGCGATCGCGTCGAGTGCGGCCAGGTCTTCGACTTCACACGCGACGAGTGGAACGGCGCCGGCGCGCGCTGCGGATTCGAGCCAGGCCGCGATGACGCGGCGGAACAGCGGCGCCGCGAAGCGCATCCCCTTGGCAGCGGCTTCCCGCTCCGGACTGCGCGCGAACAACACAACCGCCGTTCGTTGCATCGGTGGCAGAGTGTACCCTGCATCGTCTGGGGCTCGCCCGTTGCCCGGGCGGCGAAAAAGGGTTCGCATGACAGAACAGCAGCGCTACCGCATTCAGGTGCTCGAACGGCTCGCACTGATGGGCCCGAATCTGTACGCCCATCGCCCGTGCATCAAGTGGAAGGTCGACATCGGCGAGTACGAAGAACGGCCGACGAACGTCATCCCCGGATTCGTCGACACGATCAAAGCGCTGATCCCCTCGCTGATCGAGCATCGCTGCTCCGAAGGCGTGCGCGGCGGATTCTTCAGCCGCCTCGACGACGGCACGTGGCTCGGCCACGTGATGGAGCACGTCGCGCTCGAAGTGCAGGGACTCGCGGGCATCGAAGTCGGCTTCGGACGCGCGCGCACCGGCGGCGGTCCCGGCATCTACAACGTCGTCTACGAATGCGAAGAGCGCGAGACCGGGATCATGGCCGGCGAGACCGCGATCGAGTTGATCGAGGCAATCGTCGCAGGTGAAACGTTCCCGCTGCACGAGCGTGTCGTCAAACTCCGACGGCTGTACGAACGCAACGCCCTCGGGCCGTCGACGCGCTCGATCGTCGACGCGGGCCTCAAGCGCAAGATCCCGTTCATGCGCCTCGACGAGTCGAATCTCGTGCAACTCGGCTACGGCGCGAACGCAAAGAAGATCCAGGCGACCATCGCCTCGACGACGCGCTACCTCGGCGTCAACATCGCCGGCGACAAAGACACCACGAAATCCATCCTCGGATTTCACGGCGTCCCCGTGCCGCGCGGCGACGTCACGCAGCATCTCGAACGCGCGCTGCGCATCGCGAACGACATCGGCTGGCCCGTCGTCGTGAAGCCGCTCGATGCGTCGCAAGGTCGCGGCATCGTGACGAACATTCGCAGCGAAGACGAACTGCGGCTCGCGTTCGAAGATGCGAAGCGCTATCGCAACAGCGTCGTCGTCGAGCGCTACCTCCCCGGCAGCGACTTCCGCCTGCTCGTCATCAATCACAAATTCGTCGCCGCTGCGGAGCGCGTTCCCGCGCACGTCATCGGCGACAACCGCCACACCATCACCGAGCTCGTCGCGATGGCGAACGAAGACCCGCGGCGCGGAGATGGTCATGAGAAAGTCCTCACGAAAATCACGATCGACGCGACGACCGAGCGACTGCTCGCGCTGCGCGGACTGACCGCGGAGTGCGTGCCGACGGAAGGGCAGTACGTTCCGCTCAAGACCACCGCCAACCTCTCGACCGGCGGCACGTCGATCGACATCACCGATCGCGTGCATCCCGCGAACATCGAGCTCGCGGAACGCATCTCGCGCCTCGTCGATCTCGACATCGCAGGCATCGACGTCGTCGCGCCGTCGATCGAAACGCCGATCGTGCAGAACGGCGGCGGCATCGTCGAAGTGAACGCCGCGCCCGGATTCCGCATGCATCTCGCGCCGACGTCGGGCAAGCCGCGCGCAGTCGGCGATGCGGTCATCGATATGCTCTTCCCGCCCGGCGCGGAGTCGCGCATCCCGATCATCACGATCACGGGCACAAACGGCAAGACGACCACCGCGCGACTCTGCGCGCACATCGCGAAGATGGCCGGCCAGAAAGTCGGATTGACGACGAGCGACGGGATCTACATCGGCAACACGCTCGTCGCGAAGGGCGACACGACCGGCCCGGGAAGCGCGCAAGTGGTGTTGCGCGATCCGATGGTGAACTTCGCGGTGCTCGAGACCGCACGCGGCGGGATTCTGCGCGCCGGCGTC
The DNA here is from genome assembly GCA_036383875.1 of Thermoanaerobaculia bacterium. GTDB lineage: Bacteria > Acidobacteriota > Thermoanaerobaculia > Gp7-AA8 > Gp7-AA8 > QHVT01. The sequence continues at coordinate 6,636 of DASVNL010000254.1, read as the reverse complement.
GCGTACGACTGGTCGAACGCCGCCGTCGTCACGAACATCGCCGAAGATCACCTCGGCCTCCGCGACATCCACACGCTCGAAGATCTCGCACGCGTCAAAGCCGTCACCGTCGAACGCGTGTTCCCGGACGGCTACGCGATTCTCAACGCCGAAGACGGCATGACGCCGCTCATTCGCGAGCACGTCGACTCGCGCATCGCCTACTTTTCACTCGACCCGAACAACGCGCTCTTCCGCGAGCACGTCACGAACGACGGCGTCGGCGCGACGATCGAGAACGACTGGCTGATGCTCTACGAGAACGGCATTCGCGTGCCGCTCTGCGAGGTGCGCCAGGTGCCGATCACGTTCGGCGGCAAGGCGCGCTTCAACACCGCGAACGCACTGGCCGCGGTGCTCGCGACGTTCGCGACGAACATTCACGTCAGCGACATCGTGTCCGGCCTGCAGTCGTTCTTCCAATCCGCGACGACGACGCCGGGACGTTTGAACATCGTCGAGTTCGACGGCTTCCGCGTGATGATCGACTACGCGCACAACCCGCACGGCCTCAAAGCGATGAGCGAGCTCGCCGTCGCATTGCGCCGCGGACGTCTCGTCTGCGTCCTCGGCCTGCCGGGCGATCGGCGCAACGAAGACTTCCGCGAAGCCGGCCGCATCATCGGCACGCATTTCGATCACGCCATCGTGCGCGATGACATCGACCTGCGCGGACGCCAGCCGGGCGAAGTCGCGGGGTTGATTCGCGAGGGCTTGCTCGCGGGCGGGATGCCGGAAAGCGAGATCGTCAGCCGCGCGATCGAGTCGGAAGCCATCGCGCTTGCCGTGCACGAAGCGCTGCCCGGAGATCTCATCGTCTACATCGCGGACAAGCCGGAGATCGCCGCGCAGTACGTCGAAGAGTTGCGCAACAGCGCGAAGGACCAATCGTGATGCTCATCGTCGAACACGGCAACATCCTCACCCCCGATCCGATCGGACACGCGACCATCGTCTGCGCGGCCGGCCGCATCGAAAAGATCGCAGCCGAGTTTTCGCGCGACGACGCGCGCGCGTTCGAGCCCGAGTACGTCGATGCGAGCGGCTGTCTCGTCATCCCCGGACTCATCGACTGCCACACGCATCTCATCGGCGGCAGCGGTGAGAAGGGCTTCGCATCCGCGAGCGGTTCGATCTCCGCGCGCGAGTTGATCGCGGCCGGAATCACGACCGTCGTCGGACTCCTCGGCACCGACACCACCACGAAGACGCTCCCCTTCCTCCTCGCAAAAGTGAAAGCGCTGCGCTCGGAAGGGTTGAACGCGTGGATGTGGACCGGCGGCTACGACGCGCGCTCGCTGACTGGCGTCGTGCGCGACGACATCGTGTTGATCGAAGAGATCATCGGCGCGGGCGAAGTCGCGATCGCGGATCGTCGCGGCGTGCACTTCGACGCGCGTGAGCTCGCGCGACTCGCGAGTGATTGCTACATCGCCGGAACGCTCACGGGCAAAGCGGGCGTGCTCCATCTGCACACGGGCGAGCTCGGCGAGAAGTTGTCGATCCTCCGCACGCTGCTCGACATGGGCGTGCCCGCGGCGACGCTGCATCCGACGCACGTGAATCGCAACGAAGCGCTGTTGCGCGATGCGGCGGACCTCACACGTCGCGGCGTCGCCGTCGACTTCGACGTCGTCGACGAAGATCTCGCGGACTGGCTTCCGCTTTTCGATGGCGATCGCTCGCTCCTCACCGTCTCGACAGACTCTCCGATCGGACGTCCGGCCGCGCTGTACGAGCAACTGCGCAAGGTAGGGCTCGAAGAGACGTTGCCGTTCGCGACGCGCAATCCCGCGCGAATCCTCAAGCTGCACGACGCCGGTGAGATCGCGGTGGGCAGGCGCGCGGACCTGGTGCTGATTGACGAACAAACGCGCGAAATCCGGCAAGTGATCGTGAACGGCAAGATCTGGCAGTAACGTCTTCCCCGATTTGCGTCACTATGTCGGGGAAAGGAATCCTTCATGGCGGCCAAATCGACTTCCCCCGATGAGCTCCCTCTCACGACCGAGGCTCCCGTCGAGCCTGGTGAAGAAAAACTCGAAGATCTCCTTGCCCTCTGTCTCTCCGGCGGTGGCTACCGCGCAATGCTCTTCCACCTCGGCACGCTCTGGTATCTCGCGCAGGCCGGATATCTGCCGAAGCTCGATCGCGTGTCGAGCGTCTCCGGCGGATCGATCACCGCGGGCTACCTCGCGCTGAAGTGGAAGGACCTCACGTTCGACGCGGCGGGCGTCGCGACGAATTTCGAAAGCGTGATCGTCGCGCCGATCCGCAAACTCGCGGACACCACGATCGATGCGGGCGGCGTGATCAAAGGCGCACTCACACCGGGCGTCTCGATCAACGACAAGATCATCGGCAGCTACAAGAAGATCCTGTTCGGCGAGGCGACGCTGCAGGACATCGTCGACAAGCCGCGCTTCGTCATCAACGCGACGAACGTGCAGACCGGCTCGCTGTTCCGCTTCTCGAAGCCGTACATCGCCGACTACAAGATCGGCATGATGGACAAGCCGAAGACGTCGCTCGCCGCGGCAGTCGCGGCGTCGTCAGCGTTCCCGCCGGTGCTCTCGCCCGCGCGTCTCGACTTCAAACACACCGACTGGACGAAGCTCGCGAAGGGCGAATGCGCGCAGCCGCCGTACACGACGAAGGTCGTGCTCAGCGACGGCGGCGTGTACGACAACATGGGCATCGAGACGGCGTGGAAGCGCTGCAAACGCGTGTTCGTCAGCGACGCCGGCGGCAAGTATCAGCCCGAGAAGAATCCGCACTCGGACTGGGCGCGCCACGCGCTGCGCATCAACGCGACCATCGACAGCCAGGTGCGCAATCTGCGCAAGCGTCAGGTCGTCTCCGCGTTCACCGATCCGAAGTCGGATCACACCGGCGCGTACTGGGGCATGTGGACCGTGCCGTCGGAGTATCCGACGTCGGCGTTGAAGATCGACGACGCGCGTGCGCTCGAGCTCGCGCAGACGCCGACGCGTCTCGCGAAGATGGCCGCGGAAACGCAGGAAGCGATCATCAACTTCGGATTCGGCATGGCCGAGCGCGCGATTCGCAGCTGGTACGACAAGGCCGCGTTCGCGCCGTCGAAGTATCCGTACAAGAGCGGCGTGTAAGTTCTATTTGGCCGCGAGCACGCGCAGTTTGTGCTCGCGGTCAACGACCGTCACTTTGCCGACGCCTTCGACGCGCACTTCCCCATTCGCGCCGTCCCACACGATCGCCGTGTTCTCGTCGATGCCGACGCCGACGAGCTGTTCCGCTGCGACGGCGTTCTTGAGTCGCGCCAGGCGCTGCCGTTCGGCGAAGTGCTGATCGATGATGATGTTCGGAACGAGGCCGAGGCCCTCGTAGATCGCGATGCTGCCGTCTTCCTTGCCCGCGATCATCGACTGCGACGCAGCCGACGCGCCTGCGCTCGTGCCCGCATAAACCGCACCCTTGCGCACGGCATCGCGAATCGGCTCGACGAGGTCGCTTGCGCGCAGATGCGCCATGAGCTTCACCTGATCGCCGCCCGTGACGAAGATGCCCGTCGCGTGGCGAATCATCTCGCGATCGGTCTCGGTGACTTCGCCACGTTCGGCGTGGATGGCGAACACTTCCGATGCGCCGAGGCGCTTGAAGACGCGCTCGTAACGCGCGACGCACTCTTCCGGTGCGGCCGAGGCGGAGGGAATGATGACGATGCGTGCGTTTTCGCCGCCGGCGTGACGCACGAACGACCCGAGGATCGAGGAGCGCGAGCCGCGCTTCGACTCGTTCCCGCCGATGGCCATCACCAGACCTTCAATCAACGCTTCGTTCTCGAAAGGTTTTTTCATTTTGGACATCGTCTAAAACAGCGGGTCTGCCTTTTGCCTTCCATCGTCGCATGCTTCGCATTCTCGTCATCGCCGGATCGCAGCGGCGGCAGTACAACTGTCCCGGCGTCGACGGCAAAGCGCGCACGTTTCTGAAACGCATGGCGCGCTCGCTCGCCGGGGAATTCGAGATCGACGAAGTGGATCTCGCGAACGTCTACGCCGCCGAGCGCATCCAGCCGTGCAACGCGTGTGTCTCGACGTCGATGGCGCTCTGCGTGTGGCCGTGCAACTGCTACGCGAAGGACGATAAGCACGAGCCCGACCTCATGTGGAATCTCGATCTCTACGCGCGGCTCGATCTCGCCGACGCATGGGCGGTGATCGGTCCGGTGAACTGGTACGGGCCGTCGTCGAATCTGAAGACGATGTTCGATCGCCTCGTCTGCGCGAATGGCGGCAATCCGCGCGAAGAGCTCATCGACCACAAGAATCCCGAGCTCGCGATGGCGCTCGAACACACGGACGAGTGGCGCGAGCTGAGCGTGAATCATCTCGAAGGTCGCACGGCCGCGTTCTACTGCTACGGCGACGGCGGCGGCGACGAGCTCGATCGCGACGGACGTCCGAAGAAGTTGCGGCACAAAGAGTGGTTCGATCCGAACGAAGAACCGTTCGCGAACGGACGCGATGCATTCGCGCCGCTCGTTTGGCAGTGCCGCTACAGCGGCGTCGAAGTGCCGGACGCGCTGTGGCACTACACGGAGTTCGGCAACGAGAAGCCGTACAGCGACAACCAGGCCGAGGACATCGAGGAGGCGACGTACGCCGAGTTCGATGCGTGGACACAGCGGCTCGCGCGGCACGTTCGCGCGAAGGGCAAAGTCCCGCCGGGACGCTGGCGTGCGTACGGATACGAGCCGCCGAAACATCGCTGGGATGATTTGAAACTCGCTTGGCGCGATCGCCGGATGCGCGTCGGCAGACCGCCCGTGGGATCGTCGGTGGAGGCGCAGCAACAGGAAGGACTCAACGACGACGTCACACTGCGACCGAAAGCCGGCGAATGATCGCGGTCCGTTGCCGTTCGTTCACACCACTTCCCCCTACAATCCCCGGCCATGCGAAAACTGATCGCCATGTTGACGATGGCCGCGCTCTGCACTTCGGCCGTTGCTCAGGAAAAGAAGCCCGCGGCTGTGAAGAACACGTTCGATAGAAAACAGTTCACGATCCCCTACGAAAAGATCGTGCTCGACAACGGACTGACCGTCCTCGTGCACGAAGATCACAGCGTCCCCATCGTCGCGGTGAATCTCTGGTACCACGTCGGCTCGCGCAACGAGAAGCGTGGCAAGACCGGCTTCGCGCATCTCTTCGAGCACTTCTTCTTCAACGGCTCGGAGAATTACCCGCACGGGTTCCGCGAGGCGATGGACGACCTCGGCGCGAACAACCGCAACGGCACGACGTCCACCGATCGCACGAATTTCTTCGAGAACGTGCCGACGTCGGCGCTCGAGCGCACGCTCTACCTCGAAGCGGATCGCATGGGCTTCCTCGCGGGCAACATCTCGAAGGAGATGCTCGAGCGCGAGCGCGGCGTCGTCTCGAACGAGAAACGCCAGGGCGAGAATCAGCCCTACGGACGCGCGCTCGATCGCGCGATGGAGATCATCCACCCGTATTCGCATCCGTACTCCTGGTCGACGATCGGCTCGCTCGAAGACCTCGGCGCCGCATCGCTCGACGACGTGAAGGAGTGGTACCGCACGTACTACGGCCCGAACAACTGCGTGCTCTCCCTCGCGGGCGACATCACGGTCGAACGCGCGCGCGAGCTCGTCACGAAGTACTTCAACGGCATCCCGCCGGGACCGGCGCTCGCTCGCGAAGACGAATGGATCCCGAAGCTCGATCGCAACATCCGCGATGCGATGGAAGATCGCGTCGCGAACACCCGCATCTATCGCGTCTACCACGCGCCGGCGTGGCGAGATCCGAAGATGCAGCACCTCAATCTGCTCGCCGAAGTGCTGGCGGGATCGAAGAGCGCGCGGCTCGATCGCAAGCTCGTGTACGAGAAAGGCCTCGCCACCGACACGAACGTCTTCGTGTGGGATCGCGAGCTCGGCTCGTTGTTCGTCATCGCGGTGACGCTCAAGCCGGGCGGTGACGCCGCGGTCGTCGAGAAGGAGATGGACGCGATCATCGCGGACGTCGTGAAGAACGGCCCGACCGCGGAAGAGATCCAGCGAGCGCAGAGCCGCTCGCTCTCGCAATTCGTCCGCGGCATCGAACGCCTCGGCGGATTCGGCGGACGCTCCGACGTCCTCGCGGAAAGCATGACCTTCGGCGGCTCGCCGACGGCGTATCTCGATCGCCTCGAAACGATGGCGACGTCGAGCGCGGCCGACGTGCAGAAAACGTCGAAGGCGTGGCTCGAAGCGAATCACTACACGCTCGTCATCACGCCGTCCGCGGAGTTGAAACCCGGCAAGTCCGATCTCGATCGCAAAGCGCTGCCCGCGCTCGGCGATGCGCCGGACGTGAAGTTCCCGCCGGTGCAACGCGCGACGTTGTCGAACGGCATGAAGGTCATGCTGCTCGAACGTCACAGCGCGCCGATCGTGAACCTCACGCTCGCCGTCGACGCTGGTCACGCGTCCGATCCCGCGCCGAAAGCGGGACTCGCATCGTTGACGCTCGACCTGATGGACGAAGGCACCGCGACGCGCGACACGTTCAAGATCTCCGACGATCTCGACGCACTCGGCGCGCA
>DASVNL010000253.1:0-2915 GCA_036383875.1 Thermoanaerobaculia bacterium | reverse complement strand
TCGAGTGCGCCGCCGTACTCACGCGCGAACGGCACGCCCTGCGCGACGGCCTGGTCGATGATGTTGACCGACAGCTCGGCCAGACGATGGACGTTGCCTTCGCGGGCGCGGTAGTCGCCGCCTTTGATCGTGTCGTAGAAGAGCCGGTAAACGCTGTCGCCGTCGTTGCGGTAATTCTTCGCCGCGTTGATGCCGCCCTGCGCGGCGATGGAGTGCGCGCGGCGCGGCGAGTCGTGGTAGACGAAGCATTTGACGTTGTAGCCGAGCTCACCGAGGGTCGCTGCGGCGGACGCGCCCGCGAGCCCTGCGCCGACGACGATGATGTCGTACTTGCGCTTGTTGGCTGGGTTCACCAGCTTGTAATGCGATTTCGCATAGGACCACTTTTCACTGATGGGTCCGGGAGGAATCTTCGAGTCGAGTTGCATTCGCGTCACCTATCGAACGAGACCAGCGAGGATGGCGATCGGGAAGGAGAGATTGCCGATCGTGATGATCGCCGCGAACGCGGTGGCGAACGTGCGCCGCCAGGCCTCGAATCGCGGGTTCGTCAGACCGACCGAGCCGAACATCGCCCAGACCCCGTGATAGAGGTGCAGGCCGAGAGCGAGGTTCGCGAGGATGTAGAAGGCCGCGATCCACCACACGCGCAGCCCCGTGACGACGTTGTGATACGCGTCGTCCTTCACGAAGTCCGAGTGGACGTTGCCCGTCGTGAGATGGAGCAGGTGATAGATGATGAAGAGCAGGATGATCACCCCGCCCCAGCGCATCGTCCGCGCCGCGTACGTCGCCTTGACGTAGTTGCGCGACTGATACGCGATCGGCCGCGCCTCGCGATTCATCATCGTCAGCGAATACGCCGAGTGGATGTGAAACACGACGGCCAGCAGCAGCACGACGCGCGCGATCCACAACAGCGTCATGGGCGGCACCAGCGGCTCACCGACGACGCGCAGGAAATGGGCGTACTCGTTCAGGTGGACGGCCCCGAGGTACATCTTCAGGTTGCCGACCATGTGGCCGAATACGAATCCGAAGAGGATCAGGCCGGTAACGGCCATGACCGCCTTCTTGCCAATGGCAGAACGGTAAAAGTTCCCGAACCATGTCATTCGGAGCTCACCTCGAGAAGGGTGGAAGTTTGCGGGTGCGGCCGCGGCGGAACGCCGTTGCGCGACATCGGGCTGCATCATAACGGATGGTCACTGAGGGTCAAGACGAACCGGCTCATCGATTTGTGACGCGCCTGACATTCGTCACTCCCCTTCCCTGACATCCTCCAATGTTGCGGCGCCGCGCCAAATTGCATCTTGTGCGCTATGAACGCAGCACATTTCAGTTCGGTCACCAAGCATTACGGGATGGTCGAGGCGCTCCGCGGACTCGATCTCACGATCCGGCCCGGCGAACTGCTCGCCCTCCTCGGCGCCAACGGCGCCGGAAAAACCACCGCCGTGCGACTCCTCCTCGGACTCGCGAAGCCGACCTCCGGCTCCGTGCAGGTCTTCGGCGGCGATCCGCGCGACGCACGCAGCCGCACGCGCATGGGCGCCGTGCTCCAGGTCGCGCGTGTGCCCGAGACCCTCAAGGTCAAAGAGCACATCGACCTTTTCCGCTCGTACTATCCGAACCCGCTGCCGTTCGCGGAGATCGTCGCCGCGGCGAATCTCGAAGGCATCGAGAACCGGAAGTACGGACAGCTCTCGGGCGGCCAGCAGAAGCGCGTGCTCTTCGCCCTCGCCATCGCCGGCAATCCCGATCTGCTCATTCTCGATGAGCCGACCGTCGGCCTCGACGTCGAAGCGCGCCGCGCACTCTGGAAACAGATCCGCGCGTTCGTCGCCCTCGGCAAGTCCGTGCTCCTGACGACGCACTATCTCGCCGAAGCAGAGGCCCTCGCGAGTCGCGTCGTCGTGCTCAACAAAGGTGTGGTCATCAAAGAAGGGACGCCTGGCGAGATCCGCGGAGACGCGGCGTCGCTCGAGGATGCGTTCGTGGAGTTGATTGCATGAAAACGTATCTGCTGGAAATCAAATACGAGTTCCTCAAGTCGTTGCGCCTGCCGGCGTATTCGTTGCCGACGCTCCTCTTCCCCGTCGTCTTCTACTTGTTCTTCGGCATGATGTTCGGCGCGCGGCAGACCGGTCCCGTGCAGATGTCGGCGTACCTCATCGCGACGTACGGCTGCTTCGGCGTGATCGGCGCTGCGTTGTTCGGATTCGGCGTCTCCGTCGCGATCGAGCGCGGACAGGGCTGGCTCGAAGTGAAACGCACGACGCCGATGCCGATCGCGTCGTACTTCGTCGCGAAGCTCGCGATGGCGATGCTGTTCAGCGCGATCATCGTGCTGCTGCTGTTCGCCGTCGGCACGTTCATCGGCGATGTCAAGCTCCCACTCGCGATGATGGCGTCGTTGTTCGTCGTGCTCGTCGGAGGCTCGGTGACGTTCTGCGCATTCGGACTCGCGCTCGGATTCTTCGCCGGTCCGAACTCCGCCGCGCCGATCGTGAACCTGCTGTACTTGCCGATGGCGTTTCTGTCCGGGCTGTGGGTGCCGATCCTCTTTCTTCCGCAGAAGATTCAGGAGCTCGCGCTGTGGCTGCCGCCGTATCACTTCTCGCAACTCGCGCTGCGCACCATCGGCGCGTCGCGCGGCGAGCCGGTGATGCTGCATGTCGCCGCGATGATCATCGCGACCATTCTGTTCACGCTCATCGCGTACATCGGTTACCGGCGCGATGAAGGGAAGTTGTACGGATAGGATCTACACTGCTCGCATGCGCCTCCTCCCTCACGACACCGATCTCGCCTGGACGCCATACGCGTGGCTGATCTACGTCGTGCCGTTCGCGCTGACTCCGCTCTACATGAGCCGCTTCGCGAACGTCGCGGGATGGACGTTGCACATCACG
>DASVNL010000252.1:0-2433 GCA_036383875.1 Thermoanaerobaculia bacterium | reverse complement strand
ACGTGCACGACGTCGTCGAGCGTGTAGCGGCTGCCCGAGTCTTTACCGTCGCTGAGGACGATGAGCGCGCGCTTGCCCGGCACGCCCTGCAGTTGCAGGAGCGAGAAGACCATCGCGTCGTAGAGCGCAGTCGAACCGTCCGCGCGAATCGACGACACGGCGTCGCGCAGCACATCCGCATTCGCAGTCGTCCCGGCGACGAGCTTCGGCTCGGTGTCGAAGTCGACGACGAACGCGCGGTTGCCGTCCGCGGCGCTGCGGCCAAGGAACTCGCGGGCGCTTTGGTGGACGTCGGCCATGCGTGGCAGCATGCTGCTCGACGAGTCGACCGCGAGGCCGACCGTGAACGGCGCCTTTTCGAGGAACTCGAAGCCGAGAATGCGTCGCGGCTCGTTTTCCTCAATCACCGTGAACTGCGCGCGATCGAGATTGCGCACGACTTCGTCCTGCGCGTCGAGCACGGTCGCGAACATCTCGACTTCCTGCACTTCGATCAGCTCCGAGCCGATGCCGACCAGCAGCGCGTCTTCCACGCTCCGTCCATCGGCGAGCGTGGCCTGCACGCGCAACGTGCTGCCTTCGTTCGTCTCCCCAACCGGGACGCTGAACGGCGGCGCGGTGCGCGTCGCGATCAGACGATCGTCGAGGAAGAACTCGGCCTTCGCGAGCGTCCCGCCTGTCGGCAGATTGAGGCTCGCGTTCGCGACACGGCGGTCGCCGAGGCTGAGGCGAACCCAGAACTCGTCGTGGCGATCGTTGAGGATCAGCGCATCGTCCGCGACGATGCCACCCGCTTTGTTGCGCGCGACGATGCGCAGCTCGTGACGACGCGGCACGCTGCCGAGGTCGACGGGCGCGTCGAACGGCGGACGAGTGTCGTTCGCGACTTCTTTTCCATCGAGCACGAACAACACCGACGCGACCGCGGGATCGCGCGTGAGCGCCTGCGCGGTGATCGTGCCGCTGTATGGCGCGCGCTCCGCGACGAGCAATCGCACGGCGCGCGTGTTGCCGCTGATCACGCGACTCTCCTGCGGCGGCATCACCGACGCCGCGACATCGACGGACACGCGCTCGAGTGCTTCCGCGGCTTCGCGCTCATTGCCCGACGCACGCAGCAACTGTCCGAGCGCGAGGTACGCTTCCGATTCGGTCTTGCGCGAGATCGGCGCAGTCGTGATCGCGCGCAATGCCGTGATGCTCTCCTGCATCTTGCCGCGCTTCGCCTCGACCAGCGCGCGCAACACGTCCGCGCTCTGCGCTTTCTCGAGATCACCCGTGGTTCGCGCAGCGCGTGCCGCGGCTGCATACGCTTCCGACGCGCGCGCGGCGTCGCCGGCCTGACGGAATCCCCAGCCCAGCGACAGATACGCATCGACGGGACGACCCTGCAAACGCTCGGACGCCGACTGCTTCACGAACGGTGCAGCCGCATCGGCGCGCTGCAGGATGTCGGCTAGCTCGCCGACGCCGATCACTTCACGGCGATCGTTCTGGCCCGGCCACGTGAGCGGCTCGAGTCCGGTCTGATCGATGACGCCGAACGTCGCCGGCGTTTCGAGTCCGGGTGCAGCGGCGCGCGTCGGCGGCGTCACGAGGAGCACGAAGCGCGACGACAGGCGCTGCACGGTCGGATGCGACGACGACTCGCGCAGCAGTTTCGCGCACGCGCGGCAATCGGGCTCGCGATGCAACGCAAACACGAGTTTGTCTTCACGCGCGGCCTTCGCCATCGCGACGCCGCGATCGGTCAGCCACTCCGACGGCGTCGCCTCGACCGGCTGCTGCACGACTTGCGGCGTGCCGAGAGTGCCATCGAGCGCGATGCGCACGGAGCCCCACGCACCCGTGGTCAGCTCTTCGACGACGATCGACGCGGAGTCGGTGGTCGGCGGGACTTTGTACGGCGCGGCCCATTCGATCGAGTCGAGCTTGCCGAGGTCGGCGACGTCCATCGTGTTGTGCACGAAGGACGGGAGCGAACCGCTCTCGTTGAACGCGATCGTGAATCGCACGCGCGTCGCGCCGATCTGACTCGAAACTGCCTTCAGCGGCGCGAGGTCGATGCGCGCACGCAGTGTTCCCGCGCGCTCGGTGATGCCCGAGTTTTCATCGGGGACCGCGTACGCCTCGATGGCGAGATCGCCCTTCTCCGCGCGCTCCGGATTCTCGAGCAGATCGAGCGCGCGCACTTCCATCACCGCCGCGGCAGCCGACGACGAGCTCCATCGCGGCGCCGTGACCTTGAGCCCGGGACGTCGCGTACGCACCGACACCTGACGCGGCGCGAGATCGGGCTCGCGATCGACCTGATACGTGAGTCGCACGCGATTGCGCAGCCGGTCCATGACCTCCGGCAGTTGCTTCACGTTCATCACAAGCGCGCCACCGGTCTCCGACGCGTACTGCCTCAGCGGCGCCGATGGCTCGGAG
>DASVNL010000251.1:0-3907 GCA_036383875.1 Thermoanaerobaculia bacterium | reverse complement strand
CGAGCTCCGCGCGCGGCACGAAGCGGCGTCCCGCGCCAGGGTCGACGATCCACGCGCCGCTGCGCTCGAAGCTCTCGAGCACGACGAAGTGGCGGAACTCCCAGTGCAGAATACTGCCTCTTTCGAGGAACGCGAGGTCGCTTGGTGCACGAAGTTGCACACCGCGTCCGCGCAGCCCGAAATGTGCTGCAGCGTCGACGAGAATCTGCGCGTCGAGGCCGTGCCGCGAGAGGCCGGTCACGCGCCGCACGTCGTCGATCGTGACGTCGCGACCATGCACCGAGAGGGTCATCGCCAGGCACGCCGCGCCGCAATCTGCGGCGGCGGTCTGTGCGATATATCGCACACGCTTAGCCATGCGCGGCTCCTCTCAGGTTCGGGAAGAGCGCGAAGAGCAACCGCTCGCTGCGCAGCCGGACTTCCGCGCGACCCTGCGTCGCAACGATCGTCGACGGGACGCGCGCGGTGATCGTCACGCTCGACGCGCTCGTCGCGACGCTGTCGATCGTCAGCGCCTGCGACGCCGCACGTGTCGCGGTGAATCGCAGCGGCATGCCGCGATGCAGTTGCGCTGCGTGGCGCGCAGGGAACGTCGCGACGAGTTTGGCGTCGCGGATCGTGGCGTTCGCCGACGCGTACTCGGGGACGCGCACGAAGATCGCGGCAAGGAGAATCAGCGCGAGTGTGAGTGTCGCGAGGAGCGGGACGCTGCGCATCCAGCGCGGATCGAGTCGCAAGGGCTCGCTCGCAACGACCGCCGGCGCCGCGAGCTCGCGCAACGCATGCGCGCGGAACGGCGTGTCGTTGCTGTCCGCGGCGGGCATCCACGCGGCGAGGTACGGCGCGACGTGCGACGCAAGCGCTTCGAGCGCATCGACGTCGAGCGCATCGAACTCGCGCTCGCCGGACGAACGCAGCGCGACGAGCACCGCGATGACTTCGCCGTTGCGCGTGCGTACGGGGGCGCCGAGGAAGCGGTCGGTGGGGCGGCCGTCGGGATTGTCGAGATCGGGGTCGAAGCGGGGATCGTCGACGAGATGAAAGATGGACGCGGATGCCGCGGTGTGCAGCACGAAGCTCGAGAGTCCTACCGCGATGCTCTCGCCGTCATCCTCTCCGCGGGATGGCGACCAGAGCACCTGACGGTCGCGGTCGAAGAGAAGACATCGACCGCGCTCCGCGCTGACGGTCCGCACGACGGCCGCGCGAATCGACGACGCGAGCTCGTTGAGGCTCTGCGCCAGCGCGATACGACGCAGCACGTCCGCACTGAGCTCGCGCTGCGCCGACGGTTCGCGCGACTCAGCCGCGCTCTCGATGATCGCCGCGAGATCGCGATCGCTCAGTGCGCCGCGCGAGAGATAGAAGAGACGATCGCGTTCGAGCAGCTCCGCGTAGTCATCGAGCGTATCGCCCCCGCGATGCACGATCGCCGCGCACGCAACGTTCGCAAGCGTCTGCGCGATGAACGCCGCCGAGACGCCCGGCGCGAAGCAGATCACGGAGTCTTCGACGACGGTCGCACTCACGCGCCAGCGGAATCCACGCGCCTCCAGGAGCTCGCACACGCGGCGCGGCGGCATCGCCCATCCGATCCAGACCACGGACCGGGTGCGCGTACATCCCACCGGTTCTTTCGACTCGAAACCTTGCGTGAGTCCGTCCACCGCGTTTGGCCGCCTTCCTGATGTGTGTATGCACACGATAGGAAGAAGGCCGTAACGGTTCAAGTACGGCAGTCCGTCATGCCGTCACCAATCGGTGGCGGATCGGTGACGCGACGTGCATCTGCACAGCAAGTGCGCGGAAAGTGCTCACTTACTGCGCAGCGCGCAAACGCGCTAGCATCGCCAGTCCCATGAACCTTCAGGATTTCACGCCCCGCCATGGTGTGGTGACGGCCGACGAGGCACAGCGCCTCGCCGCCGCGGCCAACGTCGACATCGCGACGTTGATGACGATGCTCCTCCCCGTCGCGGCGAAGTTCGCGCGTCCGCCGGTGTCGAACTTCTACGTCGGCGTGGTCTCCCGCGGCACGACCACCGGCAATCTCTACCTCGGCGCGAACCTCGAGTTCGCGGGCGAAGCGCTCAGCTTCACGGTGCACGCGGAGCAGTCGAGCATCAGCAACGCCTGGATGCATGGCGAGGAAGGCATCGACCTGCTCGCGGTGAACGCGCCGCCGTGCGGCTACTGCCGCCAGTTCCTCAACGAGCTCACGACGGCGTCGGAGCTGATGATCGCGATGCCACAGGTCACTCAGCCCCTCACCGCCCTCCTCCCCAACGCCTTCGGCCCCCGCGACCTCGGCATCACCGGCGGTCTGATGCAACGCGAGAAGCACTCGCTCGTGATCCTCGACGAGGACGAAGTCGCGCTCGCCGCCGTCGACGCTGCGAATCGCAGCTACGCGCCGTATTCGAAGGCCTACGCCGGCGTCGCGCTGCGCACGACGGACGGCACGATCGTCAGCGGGAGCTACGCGGAGAACGCCGCATTCAACCCGAGCCTCTCGCCGCTCGAAGTCGCGCTGTCGATGCTGAACCTGCGCGGCTACGCGTGGAGCGACATCGCGGAAGCGGCTCTGGTGCAGTCGGGGGAGATGCATACCAGCGCGACGAAGGCTGTGCTCGCGGCGGTGAGTAAGGTTTCGCTCCGCTTGATTGCCGGTTAACCCCTCGCGTTGTCCCTCGCATAGTTGATCCTGAGCGCAGCCGAAGGATCATTGGAGCCTCCGCGGAGCACATGCCACAGGCGTAGCTGGGGCTCCATTGACCCTTCGACTTCGCTCAGGGTCAACTGGTGGAAGAAGGCAAGAACACCGCCCGTTCCAACACACGCAATGGACAACCCGCAGCAGCAGCCACCGCAGCAGACCATCCGACTCACCATCGACGACAACATCGCCCAGGGCGAGTACGTCAACTTCGCGAACATCATTCACTCGCAGGCCGAGTTCGTGATCGACCTCGGGCGTGTCGTGCCCGGACGGCCGGACGTGAAGATCTACAGCCGCGTCATCCTCACGCCGCTTCATGCGAAGCAGTTCCTCGAGGCGCTGGCGCAGAACGTCGCGCTGTTCGAGCAGAAGTTCGGCGAGATTCGCGGCGAGGCGGCGACGCCGTTCTCACTCAACGAACCCTCCAACTAACCCGTGAAGATCAGGATCATCGGCGCCGGCCTGGCCGGCAGTGAGTGCGCGTTCGCGCTGGCGCGACGCGGGCACACGGTCGAGCTCTGCGAGATGCGCCCCGTGCGCATGACGCCCGCGCACGCGACGTCGAATCTCGCGGAGCTGGTCTGCTCGAACTCCTTCCGCTCCTCCGCGCCAACCAACGCCGTCGGCCTGCTCAAGCAGGAGATGCGGCTCATGGGCTCGTTCGTCATCACGGCGGGCGAGGAGGCGCGCGTTCCCGCAGGCGATGCGTTCGCCGTCGATCGCGATCGCTTCTCCGCCGCGGTCACGGCCGCGCTCACGAGTGAGCCGAACATCACGATCACGCGCGAAGAAGTGACGACGCTCGATCGCGGCAACGCGGACTTTCTCGTCGTCGCGACGGGCCCGCTCACGAGCGATCCGCTCTTCAACGCGATCAACGACTTTCTCGGCCGCGATGGTCTCTACTTCTACGACGCGATCGCGCCCATCGTCGCCGCGGACTCGCTCGACTTCTCGAAGTTGTACTGGAAGTCGCGCTACGGCAAAGGCTCGGCGACGGACTATCTCAACGCGCCGATGAATCAGGAGCAGTACGAGGCGTTCGTCGCGGCGCTGCTCTCCGCGGAGCTCTTCGCCGCGCACGACTTCGAAAGTGCCGTGCACTTCGAAGGCTGCCTGCCGGTCGAAGAGATCGCGAGCCGCGGCATCGAGACGCTGCGCTTCGGTCCGATGAAGCCCGTCGGTCTC
>DASVNL010000250.1:0-1657 GCA_036383875.1 Thermoanaerobaculia bacterium | reverse complement strand
GATCGATCTTCCCGTCGCCGCGACGGTCGCGCCGAAGCCGGTCGTCGTCGCACCGCCTCCGCCGCCGAAAGTCGTCGAAAAATCCATCGATCGCGCGGAGCAGAAAGTGCGCGCGAAGCGGATCAAGAAGATCGACGAAGAGATTGCGGCGCTCGAAGCGCGCATCGCGTCGGCGGAAGGCGATCGTGAGCGGAACGACTTGCTGCTGTGTTCCGAGGAAGTCTTTCGGGACGGCGAGCGCGTGAAAAAGATCCAGCAGCAGAACCACGATCTGAAGGCGATGATCGACTTGCTGTACGGCAAGTGGGAGACGCTTTCGAAAGAGAAGGAAGAGCTGGAGAGCGCGGTCCCGTCGTCGTAGCGCGTATGCTTCGCGGCGATGAGTACGTCCGCTGCCATCATCGCCATCGGTTCTGAAATGCTCGGCCCCACGCGGGTCGACACCAACTCGCTCAAAGTCACGTCCGCGCTTGAAACGTACGGCATCTCCGTCGTGCGCAAATCGGTCGTCGGCGATCTGCAGCAGGATCTCGTCAACGAGATTCGCTACGCGTTTCAACGCGCCGACATCGTAATCACGACGGGCGGCCTCGGACCAACCGAAGACGACCTGACGCGCGAAGCGCTGACCGAAGCATTCGGCCTGACGGTCGATGTCGATCAGTCGATCATCCAGTACATCGAAGGGCGATTCGCTGCGCGTGGCTGGGTCATGCCCGATGTGAATCGCAAGCAGGGCAACGTCTTTCGCGGCCAGACCACGCTGAAAAACGAGCGCGGCACCGCGCCCGGCTTTCATCTCGAAGTCGAAGGGAAACACGTGTGGGTCTTTCCGGGCGTGCCGCACGAGCTCGAGTGGATGCTCGCGACGTACTTCACGCCGTGGCTCGAAAGCAGCGGCGGACGCGCGCGACATCGCCGCGTGCTCAAGATCGCGGGACTCACGGAGTCGGGTGTCGAAGAACGTTTGAAGCCGTACTACGACGCGCATCCCGGCGAGCTCGTGACGATCCTCGCGAGCGGCGGCCAGATCGAGATTCACCTCATCGGCGAGTCGCAGGAGTTCATCACGCCGCGCGAGGCGGAGATCGCGGAGATCTTCGGCCCGCGTCTCTACGGCTACGACGACGACACGATCGAGTCCGTGATCGGCAAGCTGCTCAAGGATCGCGGCGAGACTCTCGCGTGCGCGGAGTCATGCACTGGCGGTCTTTTCGGCTCCCGCATCACCGATATCTCCGGCAGCTCCGCCTACTTCCTCGGCGGCGCAATCTGCTACACCGCAGCCGCAAAGTCCGACCTCGCCGGCGTCGACGCACAACTGATCCGCGAGCACGGCGAAGTCTCCGAACCCGTCGCCCGCGCCCTCGCCGAAGGCATCCGCGCGCGCTTTGGTTCCACGTACGGTGTCGGCATCACGGGCATCGCCGGCCCCACCGGCGGCACTCCTGAAAAACCCGTCGGCACCGTCCACATCGCCATCGCATCGCCCACCGGAACCGAACACCGCAAGCTGTTATGGCAAGGCCCGCGCACGATCGTGAAGTGGTATTCGTCGCAACAAGCGCTCGACCTGCTGCGTCGCGTGATCTTGACCGATACACACAAGTAGCCCACATTGTGTGTATGAAGCGCACGAACGTAATCCTGGACGAGA
>DASVNL010000249.1:0-1817 GCA_036383875.1 Thermoanaerobaculia bacterium | reverse complement strand
CGTGCTGCATCACCCCGACTGGCGTGTCGAGAACCTGCCGCGCATCCGCGACGTCGTCGATCAGGTGCTGAGCGGACTGCGCAACTCGATGGCGGGCTCGGAAGAGTCGTGGGTCAACGACCCCGCGACGGCGTATCGCCTTCAGACCAACGCTGCTTACCTCGCGGCCGGCTCGTTCCTCACGCGCACGCACAATGCTCTGCGTCTGCGCTGGCTGCTCAAAGACGTTCCGGCCGACGCCGATCGCGCCGCGCTGGATGCGTGGTTCGCAAACCTCGCCGCGCAGACCGGCAATCGCGACGCGCTGAAGGCGCTGCTCGCCAAGCCCGAAACGGTCGCGAATCTCTCGCCCGCTGCGACGTCGATCGCGAAAGACGTCGTGAAGGATCTCGACGTCACGCTGATCGAGATCCCGGACGACTCACTCGCATCGGACTGGAAGTATCTCGTCACCGCGATGCACGACGATCTGCTGGTCCCGCCCGCGCAAGCGCTCGCGAATCTCGACGCGCTGCGCAAGGGACTCACGTATCGCGGCAACGCGCGCATGTGGTTCGTCACGTCGACCGATCTGCAGAAGCAACTCGCCGGTTCAGTGAACGCGCTCGCCGCATCGCTCGATGAGATGGGCGCGCAGGCCGCGGTTGCGCCGTCGCGCACGCCGCACGTCGATCAGCGTCTGCACGCACGCGTGGGTGGCGAAGGGCGGCCGGTGTACGTCGGACTGCTCGCGCCGAACATGAAGGGCGGCGTGATCATCACGTCCGTCCCGAGCGTGCATTACGCGGACGTCAACGACAAAGAGAAGCAGCTCGACTTCCTCTCCACGCGCCTCTTCGCCGCGACGGGCGCGCACGGCATCTTCCTCAAGACCCTCGCCGCCGGACTCGCCTACAGCAACGGGCTGCGCGGCTCGGTCGGCAGCGCGCGCGCCGGCTACTACGCGGAGCGCACGCCGGAGATCCCGCAGACGGTGAAGTTCGTCGTCGACACGCTGAAGAGCGCCGAGCGGAATCCGCGCTACGCCGACTACGCGATCGCGCAGATGTTCGGCGAAACGCGTGCACCGGCGACGTACGAGTCGCGCGCGGAAGGAATCGCCAACGACCTCGCCGACGGCGTCCCGCCGGAGATGGTCAAGAAGTTCCGCCAGTCGGTCCTCGAACTGACGAAAGACCCGCAGCTCGCAACGAAGCTCTTCGATCGTAAAGACGCGGTCTACGGACGCGGCCTGCCGGGCTACAACGTGAAGGGCAAGGACGTCGCGGACGCGTACTACTTCGCGATCGGCGCGGACAAACAGCTCGACGCGTGGGAGGCGTATCTCAAGAACGCCGATGGCGCGGACACGAAGCTGATGCGGTTGTATCCGCGCGATTTCTGGATGCCGTGAGACCTGGTTGTCGGTTGTCGGTTGCCGGTTGTCGGGAGCACCCGATGACCGGCTTCACTGACAACCGACAACTGACAACCGACAACCGCTTCCCTACTTCTCGCAAGCTCCGAGGTATTTGCCCAAATACTTCGACGTCACGGTTTGCTCGCCGATCGTCATCTGCACGGCGCCGTCGAACGTCGTGTCGGTGAAGGTCAGCTCGCCTTCGCCTTTGGTCTTCGTCTTCGGACAGTCCATCGTCCAGGTGACCGTGTTGCCGCTGATCTTGTAGTCCGTGACTTTGCACGGATTCTTCGGATCGTTCGGCACGGACTTTTGCGGGTCCTTCAGATCCTCTTCCGTCACGCACGCCTCGTACGTGAACGGCGGCATCTTGACCGGCATGTTCGGCATTTCCATCTGGATGGTCGTGCGCCACTTG
>DASVNL010000248.1:0-3585 GCA_036383875.1 Thermoanaerobaculia bacterium | reverse complement strand
GCCGGACGAAACCTCACGCGACTGGACGGGCGATGCGCTGCCCGCGATGGCCGCGAACATCACGTCGATCTATCACGCGTGGACGCGCGAGGAACTGCCGACGCTCGAAGCGCTCGCGGAGAAGGTGCTCGCCGTGCACGGCGCACGTCGTCCCGAATTGACCGAGGTGCGGACACTCGTGGTTGCACTCCGCGACGACATGCTGCCGCACATGCTGAAAGAGGAACAGGTGCTGTTCCCGTACGTGGCGCATCTCGTCGAAGCGTCGGAACAGAATCGTCCCGCGCTCACGCCATTCTTCGGAACGGTAAAGAATCCGGTACGCAAAATGATGGCGGAGCACGATCGCGTCGGAGAGTTGCTCGCGGATCTGCGCGCCGTGACGGAGGATTTCACGCCGCCGGACAGTGCGTGCTTCAGCTATCGCGAGCTGTATCGCCGTCTGACCGAGTTCGAGCTGCGCACGCACGAGCACATCCACATCGAGAACAACCTCTACTTCCCGCGCGCGGTGTCGCTCGAAGATCGGGCCGGACAACCGGCGGCGTTCGCCGATGCGTGTGGCGCGGGCTGCGGCCACTGACTCACTGATCGGATGCGCGCAGCGCCGCCGGATCGGGAATGAGGAAGCCGTCTTTCTCCGTGAGGATGACGGCTTCCTTCTGCCACCGGCTCATCAGACGAATCGCGGTTTCGAGCGTCGTGCCGATGAGGTCCGCGATCTCCTGACGCGACAGCGCGAGCGGGATGAGCACGCCCTGGCCCGCAGCGATGCCGACGCGATCGGCGAGTGTGAGGAAGAGCCGGACGGCGCGGCGCTCGGACGAGCCGGTGAGATCGGCCAGGCGCTTGTTGACCATCATGAGTCGCAGCGTCAGTCCGGCGAGGAGCTGACGCATCATCTCGGGACGCGACTCGAGCAGCATGAAGAACTCGCGCTCGGCGATCGAGACGATGCCGGATGGTTCGAGAGTGATCGCGCTCGCGGGGAACGGACGGCGCTCGAACACCGCGACGACGCCGACCGGTTCGCCGGGCCCGAGGATCTCGAGAATGATGTCGCGTCCACCCGCGGCCTTGACGATTTTCACGCGGCCGATGTGGACGAAGTGAATGCGATCGGCGGGATCGCCTTCACGGAAAATCGTCTCCCCCTTGTCGTATCCGCGCACGCGGCAAAGCGGCGCGACGGCCTCGCGATCTTCGCGCCGCAGCGAAGCCAGAAGCGGAATGGCGTCGAACGGAATCGGAGCTTCGATCGGCATCGCCGAACATTCTGGCATTCTGATGACGGATGTCATGGTGTTCCGTGCGCGTCCGATCCACTCTGAAGTCATGAGCACCGCCGTTTCGATTCCGACGCGCTCCGTTTCCCTGCGCCCGCTCGCGCTGCCGGCCGAGCATGGCGGCTGGGGATTTCTCCTCGAGCCGATTCTCCTCGGACTGCTAATCGCGCCATCGTGGAGCGGCGCGCTCGTCGCCGCTGCCGGACTGTTCGCGTTCCTCGCGCGCCAGCCGCTGAAGCTCGCGCTGCAGGATGCGATGCGCGGTCGCAGTTACCCGCGAACTCCGTACTGTCGCGGGCTCGCGGCTGCGTTTCTTGCGGCGGCAGCGCTGTCGCTCGCGAGCGCCGTCCTGCTTCGCAGCGCGATCATCCTGATCCCCCTCGGGCTCGTCGCACCGCTCGCGCTCATGCAGGTGCCGTACGACGCGTACAACCGCGGACGGGAGTTGCTGCCCGAGATGAGCGGCGCCGCTGCGATGGCGAGCATCGCGACGGCGGTGGCGATCGCGGGAGGGATGAGGATCGTGCCGGCGTTCGGACTCGCGGGGATCATCGTGGCGCGCTCGCTGCCTGCGATTCTCTACGTTCGCACGATGCTCGGTCGCATGCCGGCGTGGCCCGCGTTGGCGCTGCACGCGATTGCAATCGTCGCGGTGGCGTTGTACGCGCCGACGTTCGCGACGGCCGCGATGGTCGTGTTGCTGCTTCGCGCGATCTGGGGTGTCACGCACGAGCCGCCGCGCGCGCAAACGATCGGCTGGCGCGAGATCGTCTTCGGCGCGATTACGGTTGCACTCGCAGCAGCCGGCTACCAATCGCGGTGAGCCACTCGCGCGCGACGAGTCGGACGATGCCGCCGATCCGGAAGTTGCGCAGGAACGCACCCGGCGCAAACAGCTCCGCCTTGTCGTTGATCGATCCCTCGGAGTACGCGCGAACCTCGTCCGGATCGAGTGCGCCGGCTTCGGTGAGTCTTCTGCGAATCACGCGCGCACCGGCGAGTCGTTTGCGCACGCCTGCTGCCTGCTTCTCGTCGATGCGGCCGTGCCGCACTTTCAGTTCGTTGAGCCGCTCGGCCGCGTCGTACGTCGCGTCGACGATCTCGTGCCGCGTCATCCACTCCGTCTCGTAGTTGAGGATCGACTCCCAGTCGTCCTGTTCGAGGAGCGCGCGATGTTCGGCGAGCGTGTGCGCGCGTAGTTTGTAGCCGTGCGCTTCCGCGTTCTCGAAACCGTCGCTGCCGGGATCGATGAATGGTCCCATCGGCGTCATGAACGCGGAGAGCCGGCGGTCGAAGCGCGTGAAGAGCCGCTCGATCGCGTCGACGGTTTCGAGCACGCCGCTGTAGGTCTGTCCGGGCAGTCCGATCATGAAGAAGAGATCGAGCGATTCGCAGCGCGATGCGAGCAGCGCCTCGATCGACGACTCCATGCACGCGTTGGTGTAGTGCGCTTTGCCGAGGCGGGCGCGAACGGATTCGTCGTGACTTTCGGGCGAGAGCTCAGCGCCCCAGTGCCGCACCGATGCATCGATCGCCGCGACCATGGATGCATCGGGTGGGTGGAAGAATTCGAAGACGATGCGATTCGAGACCGGTGTTCGCGCGAGCGCGACCAGAACATCGTGGACGTAGCCCTCGCCGCCGTCGCGCAGATCGCCGACGATGAAGATCGGCGCGCGCGTCATTTGTGCGAGCTCGTGAACTTGCTCGGCGATGCGCTCCGCGCTGCGCAGCATCGGATAGTGCGCGGGCATGAAACGCCGAAACGCCGAGTGCGACGCGCCGCAGGTGACGCATCCGCGTGCGCATCCGCGTACGGTGAAGATCGCGGTGATCGGATGGCGCCACCAGGTGTGAAACGGAACGTTCGTCCAGAAGTCGAGACGACGGATGACGGACGAGGCCATCATGCCGAGGTCGAAGCCGTAGTCGTCGAGTGACTGCGGAGTGACGGAGTCGGCGTTTGTGCGAACGCTGCCGGCATCTTTCCACGTCAGTCCCGATACCGACTCGTATCGCCGCGCGCCGTCCACTTCGCGCACGAGCGCGAGCAGCGACGGTTCGGTGATCGCACCGCGCAATACGAAATTGATGTTGGGATCGTCGATCAGCTCGCGATGAAAGTACGTCGCGGAGATGCCGCCAAAGACGATCGGAATGTCGGGATGGATGCGCTTGAGCAGCGCGGCGACGGCGGGACCGCCATGGGCGTGCGGAAGCCAGTGCAGGTCGATGCCGAAGAGCTTCGGGCGCAGCCGCCGGAGGAACCGTTCCGGATCGAAACGGCGGCTGCGCATCA
>DASVNL010000247.1:0-12830 GCA_036383875.1 Thermoanaerobaculia bacterium | reverse complement strand
CGCCTCCGCTCTGACCCGACACCGCGAATGCGAGATCGTCGTAGTCGTCGTAGCCCGAGTTCGTGCCGCATGACGAGGCCGAGCCGTTGAAGCGGAACACTCCGCGGATCGCTTGCACCGAGGAGCCGGAGGGGATCGTGTATTGCGTGGAGAGTTGCTGCAGGCCGGCGACTGTCGGCGTCAGTGTGGTCAGATAGGTCCACGACGGCGCGCTGGCGTTGGACGCGTAATAGAGATCGAGATGATCGGATGCGAATTCGCTGTACGCCCAGACCCACGCATCGATCCAGACCTGTTTCCCGGGAGCCATCACGGATCCGTCGACAGTCGAGACGATCAGCCGGTCGAGCGATTCGTCGGAATGGAACCCGCCCGCTCCGCCGTCCGCACACGAGTCCTGCAGCGTGTTCGGCGCGTTCGGCTCGGGACCGACGCTCGATCGCCCGACGAGAAGTGACCCGGAGTCACAGACGCTGCTCGGCGCGCTGCAGAGCGGCGCGCGCAACGTGGCGTCATACGCGGATGTCGTGCTGCCCGTGTACGTGAAGCCGTTCGACAACTGGCCACTCTGCGCATCGGTGTTCGTCACGATGACGGTGACCGCTCCTGCGCTGTGCGCGGGAGTCGTGCAGGTGATCGACGTAGTGTTGTTGACCGACACCGACGACGCCGAGCTTCCGCCGAATGTCACGGTCGCGCCCGCGAGGAATCCAGTGCCGGTAATGGTCACGGAAGTGCCGCCGCTCGCAGATCCGGAGTTGGGCGTCACGTTGGACACGGTCGGCGCGGGATTGCCGCCGCCGTTCGTGGCGGTGCCGATCGTGTTGGAGTTGCCGCTCGTTCCGCTGCCGTTGTAGGCGCGCACGCGATAGAAATACGTCGTGGCGGCACTGAGCCCGCTCACGGTTTGTGACTGGGTATTGCCGACGTCGAGGTTGTTGTAGCCGGAGATGAATGACGAGAACGAACTGTTGGGCGATACGTCGAGCCGATATCCGTTCGCGCCCGCGGATGAGCCCCAGTTCGCCTGGAAGCTGCTGCTCGTGTGATTCGATGCGGCGTTCGCAGTCGGAGCGGATGGCGTGCTGCCGCTCGTGCTGGTGTTGATCGTGTTCGAGTTGCCGCTCGTTCCGCTGCCGTTGTAGCTGCGCACGCGGTAGTAGTAGTTCGTCGATGCGGCGAGGCCGGTCACCGACTTCGAGAGGACGTTGCCGACGTCGAGGTTGTTGTAACCCGACACGAACGACGAGAACGAATTGTTCAGCGACACATCGAGTCGATAGCCACTCGCGCCGGAGGCCGAGCCCCAGTTCGCCTGGAAGCTGCTGCTGGTCTGGTTCGACGCTGCATTCGCGGTCGGCGCAGGCGGCCCGCAGTTCGTCGTGCTGATGTACTTGCAGAAGAGCGGAGCCATCTCCGTCTCATTGCCCCAGTCCGTGCGGAACTGATGAACGTCGGGGACGGAGCTGCGGTTCTGCCACGTCTTGTCGAAGATGTCCCACGTCTTCTGCTGCTGGCTGCTGATCACATCCCACGTCTCGTCCGCGGAATCGCGCGTGTCGGAAAGGACTGCGCCGATCGCGAGCTCGTTGTCTGCGCCGGTCTCGACGCAAACGCTCGAGCCATTGAAGTAGTGGGTTGCGGTTTCGAAGTCTTCGTAGAATCGAAGATCCGTCGAAGTGTCGTCCTGGTACGCAACGCCCCATTCCCTCCCACGCACGGCAAGCAGAATGAACGTCGCCCAAGCCTCGGAAAACGCCAGCGAGTTCGAGGCAGCACTTCCACAGTACCCGTGAGTCCCGCCGGGCATGATCATCGTCGCGGTGAAATCGTCCTGCAGGAAATGACCGTATTCGTGAAGCAGGACATCGTCGTTCGTCGCCACGACGTCGTTCGGGATCAGGATGTAGTTGTTGTTCTGATCGTATTGCGCGACGCTCGAGTTCGGGTACAGCACGTCGATCTGGTGCGGATTTCCTCCCGCACGCGTACCTGCCCACTGATAGCCCTCGACCATCGCGTCGACGATGTTCAACGAGCGTGCGACGCTCGCGCAAACGCCGGACATCGGCATGTCGAAAGCGATGTTGGTGCTCGTGACGTTGTTCGTCACGCACCACCATGGATTGCCCACACTGAGGCTGACTTTCACTGCCGCGGTGTCAGCAAAGACTTTGATTTTGTAGGCGTCGCCGGCGTTCAGTCCGGAGACGGATCCACTGTAGACACCGGACGCATTCGTCGAGAACGTTTGCAGGACGGCGCTGTCGCTTGCGCGCACGATCTGTACAGTCACATAGCGCGCCGGTGAATACGAATTCGAGCCCCAGCCGCTTTGTGAATACGCGCGATTTTCGAATCGAACCGTTCCCTGCACGTTGACTGCAGCCGACAACGGTGTCGCGAGCAAGAGGAGCGCGATGAAGTGAGCAGCGTATTTTCTGATTCGCATGGCGTGCTCGCTCACCGGACGGCGCAGGCCATGTCGCGGCACATCAACTCACCGGTGACGAGATTGAGATCGGCCCGTACGCAATCGTTTTCCGTCCCGGGGACGCGCGCGGATGCTTGAAGGAACGGCGCGCCCGCTTCCTCGTTCCACGACACGTTGGTCAGGCGATGGCGATAGGGCGGCTCGAGTGCACGCACGACGGGCGAGAGGAGCGCATTGCACGATTTCAGGATTCGCTCCGCACCGTCGCGCGAAACGATCTTCACCGCGAGCGGGGCGAGGTCGATCGTCGAGGCCGCCGCCGTGGCATTCGCGGCGAACTCGATCTCCGACGCGGGGAGCACCTGCGAGTACGACCACTCGACCCAGTCGACGCGATAGCGGAACACGATGTCGTATTCACCGGTCGGGCGCCGGCTCAACGCGATCGCTTCGACGCCGGTCCCCGCGCTCGGTTTCGTACGCCCGAGGCGTCGCAGGATCTCGCCGTTCGCTGCGGCGAGCGCGCTGGATTCGGTCTCCGTCAGCGCCGGCAGCGTGTCCAGACCGCCGGTACCTTCTGCTGCCGGAAACACTTGCTCAGGCGGTTGTTCCTGCGACTGCAGGGGGAACGACACACCGAGACTGAGAACCAGACACGCAAACCAGGCCGACCATCGCATGAGACACCTCTGAAGACACTGCTCTCTTCATCGAGGTGTGATGGTCGGAACGGGTTTACTACTAAGCCGCGGCTTCGTTCCTCGTGTCGCTGGTGATGCGGCCGTCGCGGATCTCGACGATGCGGCTGGCTCGCTTCGCGAGCGCGGGGTCGTGCGTGATGATCACGAGGGTGCGGCCGCTTTTCCAGAGCTCGTTGAAGATCGACATGATGTCGGTGCCGGAGCTCGTGTCGAGGTTGCCGGTAGGTTCGTCGGCGAGGACGATGTCGGGGTCCATCGCGAGGGCGCGGGCGATGGCGACGCGTTGCATCTGGCCGCCGGACAGCTCGGTTGGCTTGTGGTCGACGCGCTCGCCGAGGCCGACGCGGGTGAGCAGCTCCGTCGCGCGGGCGCGGCGTTCTTTCGGGGCGCGTCCGCCGAAGAGCATCGGCAGCTCGACGTTTTCGAGCGCCGTGATGTGCGGGAGCAGGTTGAAGTTCTGGAAGACGAATCCGACGCGGCGGTTGCGGATCTCCGCGAGCTGATCGCGCGTGACGCCGGCGACGTTCTCGCCGCCGATCTCGTAGATGCCGTCGGTTGGAGTGTCGAGGCAGCCGAGAAGATTCATCAGCGTCGACTTGCCGGAGCCGGAAGGCCCGACGATGGCCACGAATTCGCCGGCGAAGACTTCGAGGTCGACGCCTTTCAGCGCCTCGACCTTCACCTTGCCGGTGTCGTAGACCTTGCGGATGTTCTCCATTCGGATGATGGTGCTTTTCGTCGCCATGTCGTTCGCTCGCTATTCGTATCGAAGAGTAGATGCAGGGTCGACGCGCGCGGCACGCCGGGCGGGGAAGTAGCCCGCCATGAGTCCGATCAGGCCGAGGATCGCGGATGTCGCGACGCCGATCTGCGGCGAGAGCGTGGGGCGGCCGAGGAACGACATCACCTTGTTGCTCTCGATCGGCAGATACGTCGCCGCGGCCACGAGCAGCGTCGCGATGATGATCCCGAACGCGCCGCCCATGAACGTGTAGACCAGCGCCTCGAGCACGAACGGCCAGATGATCCAGCGCGCCTTCGCGCCGAGCGCCATCTTCACGCCGATCTCGCGCGTGCGTTCCTTGATGACCGCGAACATGATGTTCGCCACGCCGACGCCGCCGATGAGCAGCGTGAGAGCGCCGACGATGCCGAGGAACATCTGGATGCCGCCGGTGATCATGCGGTTGATCTTCGCGCTCTTCACCGTGTCCCACGTGCCGAACGCGCGGTCGTCGGTCGGGTCGTAGCCGAACTTCGGTCCCATGACCTCGTTGAATTTCTTCAGGGCCGGCGCCATGTCTTCCGGCTTGTGCGTCTCGATCAGCACGTTGTTCAGACGATCGCGTCCGAACTGCGCGCGGAACGTCGAGATCGGGATCGTGCCGTGCTGCGCGTCGGGGCCGCCGTACGCGCCCATCTGCGTCTTGTGCTGCATGATCCCGATGACGATGTACGGCGCGTTGTTGATGAGGATCGTCTTGCCGACGCCGTTCTCTTTGCCGAACAGATCGCTCGCGACCTCATCGCCGAGAAACACGACGCGGCGGCGATTGATGTTGTCCTGCGGCGACAGCCAGCGTCCGCCCGCGACGGGATAGTGCTTGCGCGCCTCGCCGTATTCGTAGCTCACGCCGATGATGCGGCTGTTGATCGTCTTGCCGTTGTACGACACCGACGTGCGCCACGACGTGACTTCGCCGATGACCGACTTGAGCTCGGGCATGCGGCTGCGGATGAAGTCGAGGTCGTCGATGCGAGGGCGGATCGGACGTCCCGGAGGAAGTCCCTTCCACGGCTTCGTCGTTTCGCCGGGCCACATCACGGCGATGTTCTCGCCCATCGCGCGGCGGTTCTTGTCGAGCTGCAGTTTCAATCCCTCGCCGAACGCGAGGAGCAGAAGAATCGCGACGGTGCCCCACGCGATCGACGCGATGGTCAGGAACGCGCGTTTCTTCTGGAGCTGACTGGCGCTCGCGAAGAGGGAGAAGATGACGTGGAAGTCTCGGTTCATCGGTCGCGCCTCAGAGCTTCATCGCCACGACAGGATCGAGTCGCGACGCATCACGTGCGGGGAAATACCCAGCGAGCAGACCAACGATTCCGAGCGCCGTCGCCGTGAGCAGAGCCACGGTCGGGGAGAGCTCGGGTTTGCCGATGTACTCGGCCGGTCCGTCGGGGAAGACGGCGCAGATGCCGTACGAGATCAGGAAGCCGATCGCGCCGCCGAAGAAGGTCACGAGGAGAGTCTCGAGCAGGAACTGTCCGAGGATCCAGCGCTGCTTCGCGCCGAGGGCCATCTTGATGCCGATCTCGCGGGTGCGCTCTTCGACGATGACGTTCATGATGTTCGAGACGCCGATGCCGCCGACGATGAGCGTCAGGACGCCGATGATGCCGAGGAAGGCGTTGAACGAGAGCATGAAGATGTCGAAGAACTGGAATTGCTCGGTCGTGTCCCACATCGACAGCGCTTCCTTGTCGTCTTTGTCGAAGCGGAGGCGTTTGCCGAATGCGGTTCGGACGTTGTCGATGACCTGTTTGGTCGAGTCCGCGGATGCGGCCTGGAAGACGATGTTGTCGATGTACTTGTCGCCGGTGAGGGCGCGGAACGTGGACGAGGGGATGAATGCTTTCTCGTTGTCGCGGCCCGAGTAGCTCGAGTCCTGCGATTTCTTTTTCAGCACGCCGATGACCTGGAACGGCGACTGGTTGAGCAGCACCGTTTTGCCGATCGCGTCGGCGTCGCCGAAGATGTTGGTCTTGAGCTGATCGCCGAGGAAGATGACGCGGCGCTGCTGGTCATCGTCGATCGGGTTGACGAAGCGGCCGCCTTGTTCCGGGATGAGGTTGCGCATGTCGCCGAACTCCGCGGTGATGCCGGAGATGTCGGTGGACAGCGTCTTCGTTCCGTAGTCGAGGCGCATGTTGGTCATGTACTCGCCCGACACGCGCTTCATCCCCGGCACTTCCTTGCGGATCGCGGCGATGTCTTCTTCGGCGATGCGCAACCGCCGCCCCTTGCCGAGTCCCTCGTACGGAATCGACGTCAGCCCCGGCCACACGATGACGATGCGATCGCCGAGACCCGCGGTGTTCTTCACGAGCTGCTTGTGCAGTCCCGTCCCGAACGCGAGCATCAGACTGATCGCAACCGTACCCCACACGATCCCGAAGATCGTGAGGAACGTCCGCAACTTCTCATTGCGCACGTCGCGGAAAAGCTGGCGGAGGACGTCTTTGAAAGTGACCATTGCGTGTTTCAGGCGGCGTTGTCGTGAATACCAGTGATGAGTGATGAATGATGAGTGATGAACGTTGTCGCAGCTGCGACGTGTGCGCGATGCGATGAGTGATGAAGTGGTCGTGATGAGGTCATCGTGACGAACGCGCGGTCACGACAAGGCTCATCACTCATCATTCATCACTCATCATTCGCCTTATGAGATCTCTTTCGGCGGCCGCTCGACGACCTTGTCGCCCTTCTTGAGGCCCGACGTGATTTCGACGTTCAGGCCGTCGCTGATGCCGGTTTTGATTTCGGCTTTCTTCGGCTCGGCTTTCGGGTCGGCGTTGGGGAGCTCGACGAAGGTCTTTTTGCCGCCGTCTTCGAAGGTCACGAGGCGCTCGGGGAGCGTGAGGACGTCTTTCTTTTCGCGGATGATCACGTCCGCGTTTGCGGAGTAGCCGGCGCGGAGGGTGATTTTCTGGCCGGGATCGAGCTCGATCTCGACGTCGAAGAGCGTTGCGCCTTCCTTCTGCTGGGCCTGCGGTGCGATGCGGGCGACGCGTCCGGTGACGACGTCGGTGGGGAGCGCGCCGACTTTGATGCGCGCGACCATGTTCAGGGAGAGCTTGCCGACGTCGATCTCATCGACGGTGCCTTTGAAGATCAGGTCCGACATGTCGGCGATGGTGGCCATCTCGGTGCCGGGCTGATACGACGTCAGCGGGACGATCGGGTCGCCTTCGTTGACGGTGCGGGTGAGCACGGTGCCGGCGGCCGGCGCGCGGATGATCGACTCGAGGCCGCTGCCGGTCACGAGGTTGCCGCGGCGGACGAGCTGGCGATCCTGCTGCGCTTTCGTCAGTGCGACGCGCGCGAGCTCGTAGGCTTCCTTCTTCGCGTCGACGTCGGACTTCGGCAGCACGCCGCTCTTCGTCAGTTCGAGCGAGCGGTTGTAGTCGGACTCGGCGCGGCGGAAGGACGCTTCCGCGGATTCGACGCGACGATCGACTTCGGTGGCTTCGAGCGGGGTCGGTGTCGGCGCGATCTCGAACAGCGGATCGCCCGCCTTCACGGTATCGCCGACCTGCACCATGGCGCGGCGGACGATGCCGGAGATCTTCGACTTCACCTGGAACTTCTGCCGCGGCTGAATCTGGCCGACCGCGACGGCTTTCTCGACGATGGTGCCCTGGGTGACTTCGACCTCTTTGAGGCCGCCGTCTTTCTTTTGCCCGTTCCGCACGACCGCGTAGGCGCCGATCGTAACGGCGGCAAGGACGATCAGAACGAGAAGGATTTTTCCGAGTCTGGACATGCGTGGCTCTCCTGACGCTGCGAGATACGCATGGAAGTACGAAGAGTTTCAGGGAAAGTTAGGTGGCGGTTGGCAGTTGGCGGTTGGCGGTTGGCAGGACGCCCACACCCGCCCACGAATTGAGTCGTGGGTGGTGGCCCACTGCCAACCGCCAACGGCCAACCGCCAACCGAATCCACTAAATCGGCGGTCCCGGCGGGATCGCGGGGATCACCGGCGCTTGCCACGTTTCCGGACGGGCGAGATAGCGCTCGATGTCGTCGCGGGTCGCGCGGCGGTGTGCGACTTCGGCCGCGTCGCCGGTCAGCGTCAGTCGTGCCGCGAGACGGCGCAAGGCGTCCGATGCTTCGGCGCGTGCGAGCGGGTCGGCGTTGCGATTCGAGGCGAGGCCGGCGAGGCGCGTGAGGATCACGGTGCGCGTCCCGCGCGCGATCGGGCCGCTGCGCGCGGCGGCGTCGATCAGCGCGTCCGTGACGTCGCGCAGCGAGAGGTTCGATTCCTGCTGCGCGAGTCGCGCGGCGCGGGCGGGGTCGAGGAGGGCGGAGATCGAGATGTCCGCGCTCGTCATCGACGCGGCGATCGGATCGAAAGCGGGATCCGTGCGGCGCGGGAAGACTTCCGTGTTCGCGTCGCCCCACGCGTAGCTTGGCGGCGGGATGAGCTCGCGGATGCGCGCGGGGATTTCGAGGAACGACGGCTCGAGCGTCGCCATCACCGCGGCCAGCGCCTCGCGTTGACGTGCCGCGGGGACGACGCGAGGCAGATTCGGATCTTCCTTCACTGCGTACGTGTACGCCACGCCGCCGATCGACTTCGCCGCGGCTTCGAGTTGATAGCGATGATGGAGATAGAGCGGCAGCAACTTCTCTTCGAGTGACGCGAGCGGTTCGCCGTTCACGAGGTTGCGCAGTCCGAACTGTTCGAGCGCGATGCGGCGCACGTCGATCTCATGACGCAGCATCGCGATCGGATCGCCGCCGTTGTCCCACACCGATCCCATCGGATGCGCGGCGCTGACCGGACGCGAATGCGGATCGGAGACGAATAGCGGCGTCGCACGCGCGAGCGCATCGAGCTCCGCGTCGTTCGCAACGGTCTTGTACGCATACCGCACCGCCGCGACGTCGTACGGTCCGACGCCCGTCGTGTACGCCTCGGACAAATCGAGCTTGCCGTTCACGATCTTCACGTACGGCGCCGGATAGTCCATCACGGACGCGCGCTCGACCGTCGATGCGGCCATGTTGTGGTCGAGGCCCAACGTGTGTCCGACTTCGTGCGCGGACAATTGGCGGATGCGCGCAAGCGCCATCAGCGAGGGCGACGATTTCGGATCGAGGTCGTCGTACTCGGACATGAGACCGCGCGCGAGGAGGACGTCCTGGCGGATGCGGAGTGAGCCGAGGAGGACGTGGCCTTTGATGATTTCGCCGGTGCGCGGGTCGGTGACGGAGGAGCCGTATGACCAGCCGCGCGTCGAGCGATGGACCCAGTTGATCACGTTGTAGCGCACGTCCAGCGGGTCCGCATCCTCGGGCAACACCTTTACCTGAAAGCCGTTCGGATATCCCGCTGCTTCGAACGCCTCGTTCCACCACGCTGCGCCTTCGACGAGCGCGCTGCGGATTGGCTCGGGCACGCCGTTGTCGACGTAATAGATGATCGGCTTGCCCGGCGCGATGCGATGCTTCGCGATCCAGCGCTTCGTGATCGGCTGCGTGAACGGCGACGCGTAGTCGTAGAACTCAATGCCGAAGAAGCCGACGCGCGGATCCTGCCGGCGCGGCTCGAAGCCGGGCTCGGGCAGCGCGACGAACGAGTGATGCTCGCGCACCGTGACGACGTCGGGCGTCGGCGTGACGCCGCGAATCAGCGCGCCGGGGTTGTCGTTCGTCGAGAAGGTGAGCGTCGCCTCGACTTCGGTGTTCTTCGGAAACGCCTTCGTGCGCGCGAGGTAGATCGCGCTGCGATTGCGATCGAGTGCGTAGTTGCCCTGTTGCGTCTCGCGGAGACGTCGCGACACGCCGTGCGCGTCGGAGAGGAAGAACTCCGTCGCGTCGACGAGCACGCCGCGCGGCGTCGTCTCTTCGACTTTGAAGCCCGCGAGGATCGAGGATGCGAACGACTGCTCGACCGCGCGACGCTCGCTCGAATCATTGCTGATCGCGCGATAGTTCGTGTTCGGCTCGACCATCAACACGCGCGGACCGACGCGCTCGAAGCGAATCAGATGCGTCGCGCCGAGCTGCCCGCGATCGAGTCCGATCGGATTCGAGCCCACGCCCGACGCGAGCGACACCTGCCAGATCATCTCCTCGTTGAAGCGAGTGATCTCCATCAGCAGCTTGCCGTTCTGCTCGTCCCAGCGCAGCGGCACGAAGCCTTCGAACTGCTGCAGCGCAGGTTTCGGAGGAGGTGGCGGTGCGGCTGGTGGAGCCGTCGGAGGGGGAACCGTGGCGCAAGCGGTGAGCAGCAGGAGAGCGATCAGCGCACGATGCATAGCGCGCGAGTGTAGCGGAACGTCGGGGCCCGCCGTCGGTATAGTGGCGGTCATCATGAAAGCCTTGCGAGCGCTCCTCATCCTGACCTTCATCGTTGCTGGTGCCGCGTTGGCGGAAGAGCCGAAGTTCGATGCCGAGCTGGCGAAGAAGCTCGGCGCCGACGAGCGCGGCATGAAGATGTACGTGCTGTGCATCCTGAAGACCGGTCCGAAGGACGCGGAGGTTCAGGGCAAGGAACGGCAGGAGATCTTCGCCGGCCATTTCGCGAACATCGGCAAGCTCGCCGATGAAGGGAAGCTCGCCGTCGCCGGTCCGTTCGGGAAGAACGACAAGTCGTACCGCGGCCTCTACATCTTCAACGTCGCGACGATTGAAGAAGCGGAGAAGCTCGTGGTTCTCGATCCGGCCGTGAAGGCGGGCGTGTTCGTTCCCGAGCTGACGCTCTGGTACGGGTCAGCCGCGATGATGGTCGTCAGCGACACGCACAAACGAATCGAGAAGCCGAAGAGCTGAGACGCGCCGGGCTATTCGCCCAGCGCGCCGTACGTGACGATCCGGAAGCGCGCGCCCTGCGCGTCGCGAATGCGCGCCGCGAGTTTGTCGTGCAGCTCCGGAGTCCACTTGGTCCAGCGATCGAAGAACGCGGCCGCCGCGGCTTTGTCGCCCTCGTGCTGCAGCTTCAGGACTTCGCGCAGCAACGACGTCGTGACCTCGGGGTACTTGTCGTAGTTGATCTTCAGCCGCGCGGTCTTCGGATCGGCTTCGATGAGGCCGTGCTCGAGGAACCAGTTGAACTGGATGAGCTGCATCGTCTGATACGGCTGATCGCGGCGCGGCTTGACGTTCTGCAGCGTGCGACGGATGCCGCTCGCCTGAATCGCGCGCAGCGACGGGTGATTCATTTTGTTGAGCGCGAAGAGCGAGACGAGGTCGGACTTCATCTCTTCGATCGCGTCCGCGTAGTCCTCGAGCGCGACGTCGAGCGTGCGGCCCTGTTTGTCGCGATCGACGCCGAGGTAGTGACCAATCTCGTGCCAGAGCGTGCGTTGGAAGTTGCCGTCGTCGGCGAGATCGTTCGCATGCGCATCCTGCGTGGCCGTCTTCCAGACGCGCAGGTCGGCCGCGAAGATGTTCGGGTGCTTCATGATGTTTTCGCGAAGCAGAATCGTGCGGCCGTAGCGACGCGAGAAGAGCGCGTCGTTCGGCAGGATCGTCGCGGTGTTGGTGCCGCGCGCCTGACCGTAGTCGGCGATGACGTCGTACACGCCGATGGGGATGTCTTCCTTCACGCGCTTGTGATGTTCGTACGGCAGCGCGTCTTCGATGGCTTGCAGTCCGCCGAGGGCTTTGCGCAACTCGGTCGTGGCCTTCGTGTTCGCCAGCAGGATGGACATGCTGTGAAACGCCTTCACGCCGTACATCGCGTCGTCGTACGTTTCGTAGGAGCCGATCTGCGCGTTGAGGTTCTTGAAGCGGCCCGTGACCCACGCCGCGTCGCCGGACTCGTAGTCGTTGGTGATGAGGTCGCGCGCGCGATTGCGCAGGTAACGCGCGAACTCTTCATCGCGCGCTTCGAGCGTGCCGGCCGCGCGCATGAGCAGGCGATACGCGGGCACGAGTTGATCCGCGTACGCGATCGGATACGGCACGGCGTAAAACGTCGTGCGATCGGGTGTGCGGCGGCGTTCGCGCAGAGTCGGGAGCAGGGTTGGATGGAGCTCGCGCAACACCGTGAAGGTGTTGAGGATCTGGATGTCGCGATCGAGGCTGGCCTCGTTCGCGCGACGGACGATGGTGCGTTCGCCGAGGATTTCGCTGCGCTTGTTCGGGTTCGCGTCGAGGTAGGCGTCGATCTCGGCCTTCGTCGCGTCGACGGGATAGACGTTGCGCGCCGGAACCTGCGGGCTGACGGGGAGGAAGGGGAGGCGCTGATTGTCGAGCGTCGTCGCGATCGGCCCCATGTTCAGGCGATAGAGCGAGAGGAGGTTTTGCGTGAGCTTCGGCTGGCCGAGCTTCACATCGAGCACCTGCAACCGATCGAGCGCATACAACGCCTCGGCGTGCCGCGAGTCCTCGTACAGCTTCTGCATCAGCGTGCCGACTTCGAAGAGGTCCTTCAGCGCGGCGCGTTCTTCCGCCGAGAGCTGAGCGAGATCGGGCGCGAGACGGATCGTCTCCGTCTTCTTCAGAATCTCTTCCGACTTCTCGACCGGCCAGTAACCGGCCGGCGCATCGGTCGCGGGTTTCTGCGTGCTCTGCTGTGCGGATGCCGTCATCGTCACGGCCATCATCATCGCAAGGATCGTTCTCATGGCGCGCAGGGTAATACACTCGCTCCGTCGTGTGCCTGATCGCCCTTGCGCATCGCGCGTCCGAACGCTTTCCACTCATCCTCGCGGCCAATCGCGACGAGGACTATGACCGCGCCTCGCATGACGCGCATTTCTGGCCCGATTTCCCCGACATCCTCGGCGGACGCGACGCCGTTCTCGGCGGAACGTGGCTGGCCATCACGCGTCAGGCGCGCTTCGCGGCGGTGACGAACTTGCGTGGCGCGGTGCGACGGACAAAGTCGCGTGGATTTCTCGTCAGTGACTTCGTGACGCGCGGCGTCATCCCGTCGGACGTGCACGAATACGCGGGATTTCAT
>DASVNL010000246.1:0-8868 GCA_036383875.1 Thermoanaerobaculia bacterium | reverse complement strand
CCGTCATCGAGCCACAACTCGGCCAGCCGTTCGGCATCGTGACGATCCCACGCATCGGCAAAGTTCCGCAGAATCGCGTGCACGTCGCTCATGCCGCACTCAGCAAGCAAAACGCGAACCCGGATTACTCGATGTCGAGCGCTTTCTCGCAGCCGAGGTTGCCGCCCCAGTAGCCTTCGACCTTGTAGGTGCCGGGCTTGAGGGACTTCTCGAGTTTTAATGTGACGACCTTCGCGCCGCCCGCGTCGTCTTTGCGAACTACCGCGGC
Organism: Thermoanaerobaculia bacterium; assembly: GCA_036383875.1. GTDB lineage: Bacteria > Acidobacteriota > Thermoanaerobaculia > Gp7-AA8 > Gp7-AA8 > QHVT01. Next base: position 8,600 of record DASVNL010000246.1, on the reverse strand, counting down.
TTCCTTGTTGTCGGCATCGAGAAACTTCGCCGAGACCTGCAACTCCTCCGGCGCCTCGTTGAGCCACATCGAGACGTAAACCGGATCCTTCTTCGCGATCGCCGCCTTCGGCTCCGCGACGCTTCCCGATTCACCGAGCGTCGTGCCGATCTCGCAGCGTGAGATCTCACCGGGCGCGAGTCGAATCGCGACATTCACGTTCGGCGGACCGGGCGGTGGCGTCGTCGACGTCGTCGCAGCGGGACGCTTCGCCGTCACGGGCACTTCTTCCTTGCGACACGCGCCGACCGTTATCGCGACCGCGTAGAGAAACAACAGACCAAGAGCTCGCTTCACGCGCGCACCTCCGCTGCCCGCTCTCGCAATCGACGTTCCCGGCCGCTACTTCGGCTCGCGGAAGATCGTGTCGTGCGGCGCGGATCGCTCTTCCTCGGGGCGTCCCGCCGTGTAGTAGTAGAGCGACACCGACTTGCGCGTGACGCCTTCCGGCGACGTCAGCGGATGCGGGTGGCCGTGATACGACGTGTCGGTCGTGGAGAAGACGACGGTCCGGTTGAACGACGGCAGGATGCGCTTGCGGCATTCCGTCATCGTGTCGTTCCACAACTCCAGGTGTCCGCCCCACTCCTCGCGCCAGTCGCGATTCAGATACACGAGCATGTTCGCGCGGCGGTCGAGCTTCAGCTTCGGATGGACATTGAAGTCGGCGTGAATCTTCAGGAAGCCGCCCGGCTCGATCTGATGCAGACCGCCGCCACCGAAATACGGATCCGGGATCAGCCCGTCGATGCCGGTCATCTCTTCGAGAAACAGCAGCATCTCGAAGCCGTTCATCGCGTCGAGAAAGTGGCGCGTGCGATCGGTGATGCGACTGTGCTCGTGGTAGTAGCCGAGCTTCTTCTCCGTCGGCGAATCGAAACGCATCCAACGGGTCTCGCCGGGCTTCGGAAAGTCGGCGACGAGCGCGTCGAGCTCCGCATCGTCGAAGAGTCCGTCGATGACGATGTGCGGAAAGGGATCGCCGCTCTGGTACTGCGCGCGCAGTTCGCGCGGATCGAAGTTCAGTTTCATTCTGTTTTCAACGATGCCATGTGAAGTCGGGCTGCTTCGCGAAATCCAACACGATCTCCGGCGAATACGTCACCCAACCTTCGGGCGAATCGTACCGGATTCGCAGCGACAGTCCCGGCACGTTCGGCAGATAAAACCCGTCGACGCGCGGAACTTCGAAGGCCTGCACGCCGCCGCCGAGAATCGCGGTCCACTTGCCTTGTTCATACGGACCGAAGCGCCAGAACAGGCGATCGTTCTGATGATGGAACTCGGCGCGCAATGGTGCGTCGTCGCGGATCGACGCGCAGAACGCGCGCGCGAAGTCGGGGATGCGCGCCGTCACTTCGACGACTTGCTTGCGCGTCTCGATGTACTCGTAAATCGCCTTTCCGTCGTCCGCGGGACCGCAGAGAAAGTAGTCGTCGTAGAACCAGCCCGCGCCGCGCGCGCCGTGCATGTGCGTTTCCTTCAGCCACTGCAACTCGCCCATCGCCGCGGGCGGCACCAGCGGCTTGCGAAGCAGCGCATTGCCGTCGAGCTTCATGTACGTGCGCGCCTCGTCACTCATCCGCTTCGCCGTCGCGTACTCGCCGATCCACTCCTGACGATTCGCGACCACGACCGTGCAGATCGCGACGACGAACAGCGCGACGCGCGGTGCGATCCGCAGCGACGCCGCGCCGACCGCGAAGATCACGCAGATCCACAACCACGCCGCGAGTGCGAATCGCGGCTGCAGTTCCTTCGCGACGGGGACCAGCGGAATCAACGCACCGAACAGAGTCGCGATCGCGAGCATCCACGCGCGACGCGTGCGCAGCGCCGCGGCCGCGCCGATGCCCATCACCGAAATCGCGACGAGACCGGCGAAGAGTCCCGAGCCCGCGCAAAGCGCGATGAGCCGCCACGGCATCGTGATGAGCAGGCCGGGCAAGTCGGCGGGCGTGACGACCCAGCCGTATCCGCCGAGGAGCGTGCCGATGATGGCGCGGCGCCAGAGGAAGAAACCGGCGACGGCGAGCGCGTGAAACAACAGATGTCGAACCCGCACGCGCAACGGCTTGTCGTGCAGAAAGAACAACAGCAGCGGCAGCGGGATCGCGATCTCCTTCGCGAGCATCGCGACGAAGTAGCAGAGCGCCGAGAGAATTTCGAAGAGCAGCGACTGTCGCCGGAACGCGAGCGTGTACAGCGCGACCGCGGCCGCGCCGAAGATCACCGCGATCAGATAGTGCATGACCATCAACTGCGTCGCGAACGCGCAGAGTGGTGGTCCGGCGATGAACAACACTGCGCCGCACAACGCGGGGATCATGTCGATGAACAGACGCAGTGCGAAGTACACGGCGATCCCGGCGATCGCGATCAACGCGATCTGCACGCGGTACCAGTGATCGGGCTTCAATCCCGCGAACTGCAGCAGCAACTCGTGCGACGTGAAGAGCAGCGGCGTGAAGAGCTTCTGCGGCCAGAGGTGCGTCGCCGTGTACGCGTCGCTCCAGTCGTGCGAGATCACGAGCCGCAGATTGAACGGATCGTCGAACGTCCACCACAGCCGGATCGCCTTGCGATACAGGGCGACGGCCACTGCGAGAAGGACCACTGCCGGCGCGAAACGTTTCAAGGGAGTGAGCATCATAGAATGCCGCGGTGTCTTCCGGCCTTCCCTACAAAGACTTCTACTATCCGCTGAACGTGTTCATGCACATCCTCACACATGAGGAAGGTGCCGTGACCTATCTCCACTACGGATTGTTCGAGAAGCCAGGCGAAACGATCGGCGTCGCGCAGGAACGCTCCACGCAGTTGCTGTTGTCGCGACTCCCCGAGCCACCCGCGTCGATCCTCGAAGTCGGCATCGGCCTCGCCACGACGCTGAAGAAGCTCACAGACCTCGGCTACGACGTCGAAGGCATCACGCCCGACGCGAAACAGATCGCGATGATCCGCGCACGGTACGGCGATGCGGTCCGCGTGCATTGCGCACCCTTCGAAACCTTCCCCGCGACGCGCCGCTACGACCTGCTCGTGTTTCAGGAGTCATCGCAGTACATCGACTCGGAGGCGTTGTTCGCGAAGGCGCTGACGTTGTCGGATGAGATCGTGGTGCTCGACGAGTTTTCGCTCAAGCCGCTCGACGCGCCGGGGTTGCACGCGCTCAACGACTTTCTCGCCGCGGCCGCGCGTCACGGCTACGAGCTCTACGAGAACCTCGACTTGTCGGAGCAGGCCGTGCCGACGATGGAGTATTTCGCGACGCGCATCCCCGAATATCGCGAGCGCCTCATCGCCGACCTCGCGCTGACCGGCGAGCAAGTCGATGCGCTCGTCGACAGCGGCGCGCGGTATCGCGAGCTCTACCGGGAAGGCGTGTACGGGTATCGCATGTTGCGTTTGGCTCGCAGGTAGTTCTCAGCAATCGCGGTCCGACAACTCAGGAGCTCTCGTGCGTCTTCGCAATACAGCCGCGCTGTGCCTTCTTCTCTTCGCGAGCGTCGCCGCGTTCGCGCAGACCCTCACCATCGACACGCTGGCCGGTTCGACGTCGGGCGGCGGCCACGTCGATGCGTACGGCGCAGTCGCACGCTTCTCGCTGCCGCGCTCGGTGGATGCCGACGCAAACGGCAATCTGTACGTCGCCGATACCGCGAATCACGTGATTCGCAAGATCACGCCGGAAGGCCTGGTGACGACGATCGCGGGCGTTGCGAATCAGCCCGGCACGACCGACGGCGCGGGCGCCGCGGCGCGCTTCCGCTATCCGCTCGGCATCGCGGTCGATCGTCCGCGCAACCTCATCTACATCGCCGACTCGTACAACCACACCATTCGACGCATGACGCCCAGCGGCGTCGTGACGACGCTCGCCGGACTCGGCGGAACGAGCGGCACCACGAACGCGACCGGCGCTGCCGCACGCTTCACGTATCCCCTGGGCGTCGAGGTCGACGCCGAAGGCACGATCTTCGTCGCCGACACGTCGAATCACGCGATCCGCCGCGTGACTCCGCAAGGCGTCGTGACGACGCTCGCGGGTGTGCTGCGCAGCAGCGGCTCGTCCGATGGCTTCGGCGCGCAGGCCTCGTTCGATTTCCCGTACGACCTCGCGCTCGATCCGACGACCGGCAACTTCTACGTCTCCGACCACGGCAACGACACCATTCGCAAAGTCACGCCCGACGGCCGCGTCACGACCGTCGCAGGCAATCCCGTCGCGTCCGGCGATGAAGACGGACCGGGCACCAACGCGCTGTTCGACGCGCCGTGGGGGCTCGCCGTCGATGCGAGCGGCAACGTCTACGTCGCCGATCACGGCAATCAGAAAATCCGCAAGATCACGCCCGCGGCAGTCGTCTCGACGTTTTCGGGCGACGGCTTCACCGGCTCCGGCAACGGCGCGATCGCAACCGCGCGCTTCAACCGGCCCAGCGGCGTCGCGGTGATGCCGGACGGCACGACGATCGTCATCGGCGACGCCGAGAATGCGGCGCTGCGTTTCATCGCCAACGGTCAGGTCTCGACGTTCGTCGGCTCCGTGCCCGCGAATGGCGTCGTAAACGCGACCGGCACCGCCGCACGCTTTCACTTCCCGTACGGCGTCGTGGTCGATGCAGCGGGCAACACGTACGTGTCGGAGTCGAGCTGTGCGATTCGCAAGATCACACCGCAAGGCGTCGTCACGACGTTCGCCGGCATGCCCGGCTTCGCGGGATCGACCGACGGCCAGGGCACGAACGCGCGCTTCAACGGACCGAAGGGACTGGCGATCGACAAGAACGGCAACCTCTACGTCGCCGACACGTCGAACCACGCGATTCGCAAGATCACGCCGCAGGGACTCGTGACCACACTGGCCGGCAAGGCCGGAGAGTTCGGATCCACCAATGGCAGCGGCTCACAGGCGCGTTTCTATCTGCCGTGGTCCGTCGCCGTCGATCCGCAAGGCAACGTCTACGTCGCCGACTCGTACAACCACAACATTCGCATCATCGAGCCGGCGGGCGTCGTGACGACGTTCGCGGGCGGCGGCATCGCCGGCTACTACGACGGCGTCGGAACGAACGCCGACTTCCGCTATCCGATCGGCATCGCCATCGACGGCGCGCGCAATCTCTACGTCGCGGACTGGGGCAACGAGGTGATCCGCAAGATCACGCAGGCCGGCGCGGTCTCGACGATCGCGGGCAAGGCCGGCGTTTCCGGCGGTGCAGACGGCACCGGCGCCACGGCGTCATTCGACAGTCCGAACTTCATCGCGTCCGATGCGAACGGCAACCTGTTCATCACGGACGAGGGAACTACGTCATCCGCCACGTCGCGAACAACGGCAACGTCACGACGGTCGCGGGTCTTCTCGATACCCCGGGCAACGTGAACGGAAGCGGCACGAACGCGCGCTTCACGCATCCGCAAGGCATCGCGCTGACGCCGGACGGCAAGGTCGTGATCGCGGACGTCGGCAATCACGCGATCCGCATCGGCGCGTTCGCCGCGCCGGCGATCGATCGCTTCGACGCCGCACCCGTGCGCATCGATGCGGGTCAGGCGTCGACGCTCACGTGGACGACGCGCGACGCGACGAGCGTCTCGATCGACCAGGGCATCGGCAGCGTGCTCGCGAACGGCTCACGTGCGGTGACGCCACCCGTCACGACGACGTACACGATCACCGCGACCGGCCCGGGCGGCACGATCACGAAGTCGGTGACGGTGGTAGTTGGAGGAAGCGGGAAGCGACGCGCGGCGTCGCACTAACGACGCGCGAAGACGCAGTCGCGGCACATGAAGTCGTCCGGCGCCTCTTCGATGCCGTACACCCAGCGCCGCATCTTCGCCAGCTCATCCCCCGCCAGCACCTCGGCGATGGTGTTCTCGCGCAGATCGCCGACGACGTACTTCTCGTCGTAATCCTCGCAGCAGAGCACGCAGCGTCCGCGGGGCGTGATGTGCAGATGCTGCAGCGGACGCGAGCCGACGTTGTCGCAGCCGCGCAGCGGCTGGCTGCGCTCCGCGGCTTTCAGTCCGACGTCGAGCCAGCCCGCGCGATCCATCACCACGTGCTGCTCCACTTCGAAGCGGCTGCCCGCGTAGCGCGCGCGGATGGCTTCGTAGTCCTGGGCATGGGCGAGATTGCCGGTGCCGAGGACGACGATTTTCATGAGCTGGGCCAGGGGCTTGTCCTTCATGTAGTCGACGTTGCGCAGCACCACGGGCAGGTGATCCTCGCCGCGTTCGGCTTTGTAGCGCTCGCGGTCGAGCGTCGAGAGATTGATGCAGAGATAGCGCAGCGGCGCGTCCTGAATCAGCGCGTCCGTCTTCGCGGGCGTGAAGCCGGAACCGTTGCTCAACACCGCGACCGGCAGGCCGGCCGCGTGCAGCATGCGGCAGTGATCGAGGAAGCGACGGTCGAGCGTCGGCTCGTTGTAGCTCTGCAGGAAGACGCTCTCGAGCGACGGGAACGCCTTCAATTCTTCGACGATCCGCTCGAACATCTCGTCCGTCATCGCCTCGTCTTCCCGAGGCGCGATCGAGACCGGGCAGAAGTAGCACTTCTGATTGCACGTCGTCATCGTCTCGAGCGAGACGATGCGCAGGTGATGCTTGCGCGACAGATCCGCGCCGTTGCGGACGATCCAGCCGTCCTGCTCGAGTCCGGCGTCATCGGCGCCGTGCAGCTCGAACGCACGGAAGCGCTCGTAGACGCCGTCCCCCGGCACCAGCGCGCGATCGCTCAGCGGGTTGTAGACGCGATCGGCGTCGATGTGGAGGAAAGGATTCGTTCTCAGCATGTTACGTGACGTACGCGGCCATCGGGCCGGGCGTCTAAACGCGAGGAGGGTCCAGCGTGTTCCGCACGGGTTCCGCGTATGATGCGCCCGCACCATGGCGATTGCCGTCCTCTACCCCCGGTACGATCACCCTGCGATCGAAGAACGTTACGCATCCTGGCAGACGCAAATGCTTCTCCGCCGCGGCCAAGACGCGGGCGCGTTCATCTTCTACGACCGCGATGAGCTCGCGGCCGACGTCGCCGCCGACGTCGAGACCGAGTTCGTCCTCGTCATCACCGATCCCCTGCTCCTCCCCTCGAGCCGCTTCGCCGTGCGACTCCGCGACGCCCTCGCCGCGACCGACGCCGAAGCTGCGCTACCGATGTCGAACGAAGGACAGAACCCCGCGCAGCGTCGTGGTCCGCTGACGCCGTACCTCACGCTGCGCGAGTTGCAAGCCTCGATCGAAGAAGTCGCCGCACAACCGCGCGAGCTGACACGCATCGCGTGGGATGCATCCGATCCCGCGGCGTTCGTCTGCCGCACGTCGATGCTCGCCAAGCTCGAGAAGCCGTTGCACACCGCCCTCGCCGGTCGCAACGTCGCGATCGTCACGAACGAGTACATGCACCGCTGGACATCGCTGCGCGGACAGACGCGCTACGACCTCCTCGATCGCATCGGCCGCGACGCGAAATCGGTCCTCGAGTTCGGCTGTGGCGAAGCACCACTCGGCGAAGCGCTGAAGCGACGCCAGAAGTGTCGCGTCGTCGGCATCGAGCTCGATCCGGATGCCGCGGCGATCGCGGAGAAACGCATCGACGCCGTTTATCGCGGCGACGTGCGCGAGATCGTCGAAATCCTCGACGAGCAGTTCGACTGGATCATCGGCGGCGACATCGTCGAGCATCTCGACGAGCCGTGGTCGTTCCTCGCCGACCTGCGTCACATCACGTCGCCGGGCGGACATCTCCTGCTCAGCCTTCCGAATCTCGCGAACGCGGCGGTCGTCTCCGACTTGCTGCGCGGCCGTTTCGATTACGTCTACATGGGCCTCACCTGCGTCGGCCACGTGCGCTTCTTCACGAAGCAGTCGATCGAAGACATGCTCACGATCGCCGGTTGGAAAGTCGTCGAGATCGCCCCGCAGGATCTCCTCGCCACGCCCGCCCGCGACCAGCTCCTCGGCGCACTCGACGCCGGCGGCTTCGATTACTCGCGCGAAGACCTGCTGCCTACCGGCTACTACGTCATCGCCCAGAACGCATGAACATCGCCTATCTCCTCGAGGACACCGATCAGTCGGGCGGCGTCCGCGTGCAGCTCGCTCACGCCGACGCGCTCATCGCGCGCGGACATCGCGTGCGCCTCGTCACCAAAGGCCTCCCGCTCACGTGGCGTAGCTCGCGCGCGGAGTGGATCTACGTCGACGACTTCCGCCAGTACGACGCGACCAGTGACGACTTCGTGGTCGGCACGTTCTGGCTCACCGTGCCGCTCGCCGTCGAGATCGCGCAACGCGACAACACCCGAGCCGTGCATCTCTGCCAGGGCTACGAAGGCGCGTTCTCCGCGTACGAGGAAATCCGCGAGCAGATCGACGCGACGTATCGCCTGCCGATTCCGAAGCTCGTCGTCGCGAAGTCACTCGTCGACGTGTGCCGCCGCTTCCACGACGACGTCACGTACATCGGGCAGGTCGTCGAAGCGGAGTTCTATCGCGACGTCACGCCGCGCGAGCACGAACCGCTGCGCGTGCTCGTCAGCGGTCAGGCA
>DASVNL010000245.1:0-12862 GCA_036383875.1 Thermoanaerobaculia bacterium | reverse complement strand
TCGACGCCGCGCGATCGGTCGCCGAGATGTCGAGGATCACGAGCTCGTCCGCGCCTTCGGCTTCGTAGCGCGTCGCGCATTCGACGGGATCGCCGGCGTCGCGGATGTTCGTGAACGACACGCCTTTGACGACGCGGCCGTCGCGCACGTCGAGGCAGGGGATGACGCGCTCCGGGATCGCGTTCGGCGTCGCAACGCGCGCCCGCGCCTCGGCAAGATCAATGCGACCTTCGAGCAGCGCCTTGCCGATCACGCAGCCGCCGACGTTGCCGAGTCGCGCGAGTGAGACGACGTCGTTCGGTGTGGACACGCCGCCCGATGCGATGAGCTTCACGCGCGTCATCCGTTTCAGCTCGCGATAGAGCGCGAACGACGGACCACGCAACGCGCCGTCTTTGGAGATGTCGGTGACGAGCGCCTCGCCGATGCCGAGCGCTTCGATGCGCGCGAAGACGTCGTCGAGTGTGGTGTTCGACGTGCGCTCCCAGCCATCGGTGCGAATCACGCCATCGCGAACGTCAACCGCGGGGACGATGCGCTCGGTTCCGAACGCGTCGACGAGCGACGCCAGCAGCGCCGGCGACGTCGCGGCGACGGTGCCGACGACGATGCGTTCCGCGCCGCAGTCGAGCCAGCGACGCGCGTCGTCGAGCGAGCGGATGCCGCCGCCGACTTGCACGATCAGATCGCGTCGCGCGAGTCTGCGCACGACGTCGGTCTCGATCGGACGTCCGCTGCGCGACGCTTCGAGATCGACGATGTGCAGACGCGCGCCGCGCGGCACGTCGAGCGTGTCGAGGATTGCCTCCGGCTCGCCGTAGATCTTCGCGGTCGCGAAGTCGCCGTGCAGCAGTCTCACGACGTTGCCATGCAGCAGATCGAGTGAGGGGATCAGTTGCATGCGACGAAGTTCCTCAGCACGCGCAGTCCGGCGCGCGACGATTTCTCGGGATGAAACTGCACGCCGAACACGCGCTGCTCCTGCACGGCCGCGGTGAACGGTCCGTTGTAGTCCGCCCAGGCGATCTCGCTCGCGACGCCGCGCGCCGCGTACGAGTTGACGAAGTAGAACGCCTCGCCCTCGACACCTTCGAACAACGCGCCGCGCGACTGCACGCGATTCCAACCGATTTGCGGAACTGGCAACGGTCCATCGAACGCGCGCACGTCGCCGCGAACGAGTCCGAGTCCGCGCGTGATACCCATCTCGTGCGAGACGTCGAAGAGCAACTGATGGCCGACGCAGATGCCGAGCAGATATGCGTCGTTCGTGACGGCGTCGCGGATCGCGGAGTCGATGTGTGTTTCTTCGAGCCACCTCATCGCCGCGGCAAACGATCCGACGCCGGGCAGCACGAGCTTGCGCGACTGCGCGATCACGTCGCGATCGCGCGTGACGTCGAGTTCCGCGCCTGCAGCGCGCAGCGCACGCGCGATGTTCGCGACGTTCGCGACGGGCGAGTCGATGAGCGTCGTTTTCAAATCACACCCTTCGTGCTCGGCACGTCCGCGCCGACGATTTCTTTCGCGCTGCGCAACGCCACCGCGAACGCCTTGAAGATCGCCTCCGCCGCGTGATGTCCGTTGCGGCCGCGGATGAGATCGACGTGGATGTTGCACTGGCACTTGTTCGCGAACGACTTCATGAACTCCTCGACGAGGGCGAACGGGAAGTCTTTGTGGATGAGGAGCATCTCGCGATCGATCGGCGCCTCGAAGACGAGGAACGGACGGCCGGAGAAATCGATGACGACGCGCGCGAGCGCCTCGTCGAGCGGGACGTATGCGAAGCCGAAGCGGCGAATGCCTTTCTTGTCGCCGAGGGCTTGGGCGACGGCTTCGCCGAGGACGAGGGCCGTGTCTTCGACGGTGTGGTGATAGTCGATGAACGTGTCGCCCGTCGCGACGATGTCGAGGTCGACGCGGCCGTGACGACCGATCACGTCGAGCATGTGCGAGAGAAAGCCGACCGGCGTGTCGATCTTCGATGTGCCGTCGCCGTCGAGGTCGACGCTGACCGCGACCGAGGTTTCCTTCGTTGCACGCGTTACGGTTGCGGTGCGCATCAGGCCAGCTCCTTCAGTGCTGCGAGAAAGCGATCGTTCTGTTCGCGCGTGCCGATCGACACGCGCAGAAAGTCGCTGTATTTGCGGATGAGAAGACCGCGTTCGAGAAACTCGTCGAACGTCGCACGCGTGCGAAACGCGATGAAGTTCGCGCGCGACGGGTACGCGGTCACGCCCCGAATCTCACGCATCGCGACGAACATGCGCTCACGCTCGCGAATAGTCTCCGCGACGTTTGCGTCGCGCACTTCCGCGCGTTCGAGCGCGTACGCGGCGATGCTCTCGCTGATCACGTTGAGCGAGTACGGCAGTTTCACTTTACGAATCTCCCGGCACGTCGCCTCGGTCGACAGCAACCAGCCGACGCGCAACGCCGCCAGTCCCCACGCTTTCGAGAACGTTGAGAACGTGACCAGGCGATCGTCGAGCGGCGGCAGCGCGTCGAGTGCGAAGTCGCCGTACGCCCGATCGAAGAGCACCATCGCGCCGCTGGCGAGCAGTCGCTGCAAGCCGCCGTCGGGCAACACGCTGCCGGTCGGATTGTTCGGCGAGCAGACGATCACCACCGCGCCGCGCAACTCGTCGAGCGCGCGCAGCATCGCGTCGAGCGGTAGTAAACCAGTTGACGAATCGATATCGACGGGCACGGGGAGACCGCCCGCGATCGTGACGAGCTTCTCGTACAGCGCGAACGTCGGACGTGGAAACACGACGGGCGTGCCCGGTCCGACGAACGCGCCGATCGCGGCGGCGAGCAATTCGTTCGAGCCGTTGCCGACGAGGATGTTCTCCGCCGTGACGCCGTGCGCAGTCGCGAGTGCGGTGCGCAACGCGGTCGACTCGAAGTCGGGATAGCGATTCCACGCGCGCTCCGCGATTCCCGCGAGCGCTTCGGCTTTGAACGAGAAGTCGTACGGCGACTCGTTTTGATTGAGCTTGATCTCCGCCTCGCGCAACTCGAGCGTGTACGCCGTCATCGCCGCGACGGTGGCACGCGCGCTCATGAGCGCACCGCCACTTGTCGCGCTTCGATCGACTCCGCGTGTTGCGGCAGTCCCTCGAAGCGCGCGATCTTCGCGGCGTACGGTCCGATCTCCGCGAGCGTCGCCTCGTCGAGCGCGACGACGTTCGTGCGCTTCACGAAGTCGTACACGCCCAGCGGGGAGAAGAAGCGCGCGCTGCCCGCGGTGGGGAGGACGTGATTCGAGCCGATGACGTAGTCGCCCGCGGCGGGTGCGGCGAATCCGCCGCAGTAGATCGCGCCCGCGTTCTGCGCGTTCTCCGCGATCGCCAACGCATCGCGTGCGTGGATCGAGAGATGTTCGGGCGCGATGCGATCCGCAATCGCGACGGCTTCGTCGATCGACGTCGCGACGAGGTTGAGTGTCGCGCGAACTTGCAGCGGTTTGCCGACGGAGATGCAGATCACCGCGGAGTCGGGGCCGTGTTCCTGTTGCGCATCGAGATCGGCCTGCACGAGCGCGACGTCCGCGGAGTCGTCGGCGATGACGATCAGCTCCGTCGGACCGGCGGTCATGTCGATGCCGACTTCGCCGATGAGCCGCGCCTTCGCCGCGGTGACGTACGCGTTGCCCGGCCCCGCGATCTTGTCGACGCGCGTCAGCGTCTGCGTTCCGAGCGCGGCCGCCGCGATTCCTGTTGCGCCGCCGCATTGATAGATTTCGCGGATGCCGAGGCGGTTGCAGACGTAGTGCAGTTCATCTTTTGCTGAAGCGGATGGCGTGGTGATCACGACGATCTCCGCGACACCCGCGATGCGCGCAGGGACGGCGCACATGATCAGTGTCGAGATGTAGACCGCGCGTCCGCCCGGCACGTACACGCCGGCGCGTCGCAACGGTCGCACGCGATGTTGCACGTCGTTCCACTGATACGACCGCGGGAGTTGCTGCAAGTGAAACGACTCGACGCGATCGATCGCGACGTCGAGCGCTTTCGCGAGCTCGGCGTCGATCGTCACGTTGCGTGGCGCGATGCGGATCGCGTCGGGCGCGAGCGTGACGTTGTCGAATCGCGCGATCTGTTCGGCGACGTATGCATCGCCACGAGCGCGCACGCCCGCGATCATTTCGTCCGCGACGCGGAACGCGTTGTCGTTCGCGGCACGGCGGCGATCTTCGAGCTCGCGCAGTGCGGCTTCGGCTTCAGGCGACGTTGCTGGATACCAGTTCATTCTTCGCGTCCTCGATGCGCGCGATGAGCTCGCGCACTTGTTTGTTGGCTACTCGATAAATGTTTTTCGAGACGATGAGCCGCGGCGTGATCTCCGCGACGAAGTCCTGCAGTTCGAGTTTGTGCACGCGCACGGTCTCGCCGGTCTCGACGAGGTCGATGACGTGCGAGGTGAGGCTGAGCACCGCCGCGAGCTCGACGCTGCCGCCGAGGGGGACGAGCTCTGCGCGAAGTGCACGCGCGTCGAGATATTGGCGCGCGATGCGCGGATACTTCGTCGCGATTTTCGCGGGGACGTCGCGCGAGAGTTGCGGCGCGTCGGGCGCGCCGATGAGCATCATCCGGCAGCGTCCGTACGGCAGCTCGACGGCCTGATATGCCGTGCATTCGTGCTCGAGGATCTGATCGAGTCCGGCGATGCCCGCGTCGGCCGCGCCGTGCTCGACGTACACGGGCACGTCACAGTCTTTGACGAAGATCCACTCGATCCCGCCGCGCGTGAAGACGAGCTTGCGCGTGCGCAAATCGGCATCAGTCGGGACGTCGTATCCGGCCGCGGCGAACGTCGCGAGGACTTCGTCCTGCAGCCGGCCTTTCGGAATGGCGATGCGCATCAGGCCTCCCTCATTTCGAGCGAGTCGACGGTGAACGTGAATCCGATCGCCGCGGTGTCGGCGCCGAAGCGCTGGTACAACGTGTCGTAGCGGCCGCCCTGCGCGATCGGCTTTCGGCGATCGGTGCCGTAGACCCAGAAGCGGAGACCGGTGTAGTAGCTCGCGCTTTCTTCGTGGCTGTCCGCGTAGAGCACGAAGCGCGCATCGCCGTCGAGTTGCGGTGCGAGCTCGGGATCGGTGTAGACGACGAGCGGCGTCGCGCAGAACGCGGACGCGATGTCGCACACGAGCCGCAGGACGTCGAGATCGGCGACGCGCGACGAATCTCCGATGAGCTCCGCGCCGATTTGGAAGAGCTCGCGGTTTGCGCCGAGGCGGGTGGCTTCGCAGCGAACGACATCGCCGCGGTAGAAGATGCGGAGCGGCAGGTTGCCGTCGAGCGACGGCGCCAGCGCACGCGCGACCATCGGCGTGAAGTCGGAGCGAATCGCCACGAGCTCGCCTTCGCGATCGGTGAAGCGATAGCTCTGACGCGCGGCTGTGCGTTCGGTCACGCCGGCGTACGGCTCGGCGAAGTCGATGATGGGGAGCACGATCTCGGCGAAGCCGTCGCGCTCGAGCAGGGAAACGAAGCGGGACTCGATGCGCCGTCGCCGCGCCGTTTCTTCGATGAGGAGTGGTCGCGCTCCCGTCGGATATCTGAACTCAGTGGCCATAAAGTCGAAAACCTCTTCCCGCGTCAGGAAGAGGTCTCGACTTCAGCGCTGCTCATCGATTCGTACCCCTCCTTTCGGCGGGGCACAAAGCGTCTGCACCCCGATCACCTGTGGTGATGGTGGTGGTGGCGATGAGTGCGATTCGTAGTCATGTGTCGCGGGCAGTGTAGGGATGTTTGCGCCTCGGCGTCAACCGGGCTCTCGATTTCACACGACCTTCGCGCTTCGATGACGCGTCCCGTCGCAAGGACGTCGATGATGCAGAAAATCCGGACGTCTCCAGATTCGGCGTGAGACTTGCGATCTTCGCCGGTTCGTGAGGAAGTGGTCCTCCCATTCGTTATGTGCGGAATAGCCGGACTCTGGTCCTTCGCGGGTGAACGCGAAGAGACATTGCGCGAACGTGCGGCCTCGATGGCGCGCCACCTTCAACACCGCGGGCCGGACGATGACGGCGTGTGGTGCGATGGGAACGCTGGCGTCGCGCTGTCGTTCCGCCGGCTCGCGATCATCGATTTGTCCGAAGCCGGCGCGCAGCCGATGACGTCGGCGAGCGGCCGCTACGTGATCGTCTTCAACGGCGAGATTTACAACTTCGAACGGCTGCGCGCGGATCTGCGCGAGACGTCGTTCCGCGGACACTCCGACACGGAAGTGCTGCTCGCATGCATCGAGGAGTGGGGCATCGAGCGCGCGGTGTCGAAGTTCATCGGCATGTTCGCGTTCGCGTTGTGGGATCGCGACGAGCGCACGCTCACCATCGCCCGCGACCGCCTCGGCGTGAAGCCGCTCTACTACTCCGTCACGCCGCGTGGCGTCGCGTTCGCGTCCGAGCTCAAGGCCATGCCCGATCGCGATCGCATCGATCGCGGCGCGGTCGCGCTCTACACGCGCTTCGGCTACGTGCCGACGCCGTGGTCGATCTACGAAGGCATCGCGAAGCTCGCACCCGGCACGATCCTCACGATCGCCGCGGACGGCACATCGCAGTCGCGCACGTACTGGAGCGCGAGCAAAGTCATCGAGCACGCGGTCGCGAATCGCTTTCGCGGCACGGAAGACGAGGCCATCGAAGCGCTCGACTCCGTGCTGCGCGACTCCGTGCGACTGCGCATGATCGCGGACGTTCCGCTCGGACTGTTTCTCTCCGGCGGCATCGACTCCGCGCTCGTCGCCGCGTTGATGCAGAAGGAAGCAGGCGTGATCTCGACGTTCACGATCGGCTTCGAAGGAACGCAATCCGAATCCGCTGACGCCGCCGCCATCGCCCGTCACCTCGGCACGCGCCACACCGAACAGATGATGCGCGCGACCGACACCATCGACGCGATCCCGCTCATGGCTCTCATCTACGACGAGCCGATGGGCGACTCGTCGTCCGTCCCGACGTATCTCGTCTCGCAGCTTGCGCGCGGATCCGTGACCGTCGCGTTGTCGGGCGACGGCGGCGACGAATTCTTCGGCGGCTATCACCGCTACTTTCTCGGCCAGCGACTCTCCGCACGCGTTGCGCGGGTGCCGCGCGCGCTGCGACGTCCGCTCGGCCGCGTGCTGCGCACGATGCCGTGGCGCGCAGGCAATCGTCGCGATCGCGCGCGCGGACTCGGCAAGGCGCTGCTCATCGACGATCCGCTCGAGCAGTTTCTCGACGAGCTCGATCTCGACACGCTGCCGGTGCTCGATGCGCCGCAGCGCGGCAGCGTGCTTTCCGATCGCACGTCGTGGCCGAAGCTGGATGATCCCGTCGAGTTGATGATGTATCTCGACGCGGTCGGCTATCTCTCCGACGACATCCTGCCGAAAGTCGATCGCGCGAGCATGGCCGTGAGTCTCGAAGTGCGCGAGCCGCTGCTCGATCATCGCGTCATCGAGCTCGCGTGGTCGCTGCCCGCGTCGATGAAGCTCGGCGATCGCAGCGGCAAGCTGATTCTGCGGCGGCTGCTGCGCAAGTACGTGCCGGGTAAGCTGATCGATGCGGGGAAGCGCGGCTTCGGTCTGCCGCTCAACGTGTGGCTCGGCGGGCCGCTGCGCGAGTGGGCCGGGGAGTTGATCGCGCCGAGTCGCATCGCGCGCGAGGGATTCTTCGACGTCGAATCGGTGAAGCAACTCTGGAACGGCGGACGGCTCAACGGTTCGACGGACGCGTTGTGGCGCCTGCTGATGTTCCAGGCGTGGCTGGACGGAAGTCAAAGATAGAATCCGCCCGACATGACGCTCCCCACCACGCTCGACGAACAGCTTGAATATCTCGCCAAGGGCACGGTCGATCTCATCGAGAAGAACGACCTCAAGGCGAAGATGGCGCGCGGCAAGGCGCTGACGATCAAGGTCGGTTTCGACCCCACCGCCCCCGACATTCACCTCGGCCACACGGTCGTGATCCGCAAGATGCGGCACTTCCAGCAGCTCGGCCATCGCGTGATCTTTCTCATCGGCGACTTCACCGGCATGATCGGCGATCCGACCGGCAAGAAGGCCACGCGCCCCGCGCTCACGCGTGAGGAAGTGCTCGTGAACGCCGAGACGTATCAGCGTCAGGTCTACAAGATCCTCGACCGCGAAAAGACCGAGATCCGCTTCAACTCCGAATGGCTCGGGCAGCTCGGTGCGGAAGGAATGGTGCGGCTCGCAGCGAAGTACACGCTGGCCCGCATCCTCGAGCGCGACGACTTTCGCAAACGCTTCGACGCGCGCCAGCCGATCGCGATTCACGAACTGCTCTATCCGCTCGCGCAGGGCTACGACTCGGTCGCGCTGAAGTGCGACGTCGAGATGGGCGGCACCGATCAGCTGTTCAATCTGCTCGTCGGACGCGATCTCATGCGCGAGTACGGACTCGAGCCGCAGGTCGTCATCACGATGCCACTGCTCGAAGGTCTCGACGGCGTCGAGAAGATGTCGAAGTCCCTCGGCAACTACATCGGCATCGACGAAGCGCCGGGCTCGATCTTCGGCAAAGTCATGTCGATCTCTGACTCGCTGATGTGGAAGTACTACACGCTCTGCACCGACATGACGCCGGCCGAAGTCTCGGCGCTGCGCGGACGCGTCGAGAGCGGCGAGCTGCATCCGATGGAAGCGAAGCGCGCGCTCGCGAAGTCGATCATCCGCGACTTCCACGATGCCGAGGCCGCGGACGCCGCGGAGGCCGAGTTCAAACGCATCTTCAGCGAGCGTCAAGCGCCGACGGACATCGAAGAAATCACGCTCGCCGCGAATGCGGAGCCGCAGTTGCTGAGCAAGATCATCGCGCTCGCGGGATTGTCGGAGAGCAACAAAGACGCGCAGCGTTTGATCGCGCAGGGCGGCGTGCTCGTCGACGACGTCAAGGCCGACACCACGCGATACTCACTCGATACGAGCGCGGGCAAGTCGTACGTGTTGAAGGTGGGGAAGCGGCGCTTCGCGAAGGTGACGTTCGTCTAAGGGGACCGCCGTCGCGACAGCCACCGAGACGGTGGCGGTCCCTACTCCGCGACCTCTTGCCAGAGGCCGGGATACACACTCGCGAATCCGGCCTCGCTCATCTGCAGCTCAGCCGTGTAGTCCGCGGTCGGGGACTCGTACCAGTAGCTGCGCTCGGTGCGGCGTTCGTAGATCTGCGGCAATCGCACGAGCTCCGGCGTCGAGAGATCGAACCACGCGGCTGGCGCATCGCCGCGTTCACTGATCGCCAGATTGAGACGCCGGATCTGAAAGAGATTCGTCGCGGGCGTGAACCCGAAGTCGAGATCGAGACAATCGTCGACCGCGGACGCGTGCTCGCCGTTCATGAGCCATCGCCCGTGAGTCCGTTCGAATCGCACGTCGACCTGTTGCTCGCCTGACCAACCGGTGACGCTGCCGCTGATCGCGCGCCACTCCGCGTCGCAGATCACCGAGTAGGCGAGGAGTGTCGGACGTTGCTCGAAGAACACCGCCGTTCCTGCGAGCTGCCAGCCCGCGTCGAGTCGCGACAACCGGCATGCGTCATGACCGGGAACATCGAGGCGTCGCCAGAGAATCATGCGCGTCACGATAAACAAAAACGGCGGGCTGCGTGTGCAGCCCGCCGTTCCTTCTCGCAACGAGCGCGCTTACTTGTAGCGCACGGGGATGGTGAGGGTGGTGGTCGTGCCGTCGGCGGTGCCGCGGAGCGTGATGGTGCCGGTGGTGTTCTTCAGATCGCCGAACGCGGTGACGCGCACGGTGCCGTTCGCGTCGAGGATGTCGACGACCGACGCGGCGTTGATGAGCGAGATGGTCACGGCCTCGCCGAACTCGCCGCGCGCGACGACGCGGAAGTAGTTCGGGAAGAGCGACGTGGTGATGTCGAGCGGCGCGTCGAGGGTGCCGTCGTTGTTCGCGTCGGCGACGTCGATGGTGCCGTTTTCATCGAGGTCGATGCCGAGGAACTGGATGAGGATGTCTTCGCGAGTGCGGATGGCGGGGACGAAGGACGGATCGCCGCTGTCGTTGTTGATCGCGCTGCCGTAGGCGATCAGATTGCCGCTCTGCACGCGGGCGTACACCGTGTCGTTGTTCTGCGCGGTCGCGCCGAACAGCGTCGAGATGCCGCCGTTGTACTGCACGTGCTCACCGGCCGCGTACTGCACGTCCTTCGACGTCGCGACGGTGCCGTTCGCGCGGACCAGCTCCCACTTCACGGTCGTCTGTCCGGCCGCATACACGCCGAAGTTGAAGCGCGCGGATGCTGCGTTCGACGGACCCGAGAGCGTGATGATGTCGCCGGCCGCGGGATCATTCGCGACGACGTACGACGGGATGTCCTGGCCGAACTCGCCGGCCGCGGATGCATTGAACGTGCGCGACGTGACGGCCAGCGACTTCGCGTCGCGATCGGCGACGTCGATGACGATCGCGCCGGTGCCCGCGGTCACGCCGAACTTCGTCTTCACGACGTCGGAGATCGAGAGCGTTTCACGCGCCTGCAGCGTCACGGCGACGGGCGCGCTGGCGTTGGTGCCCTGGTGGAACGAGAGCGAGAGCTCGACCGCGCGCGGCGCGGACGAATGGAACGTGAGCTCGCTCTGCCACTGGCTGTTGTTCGCGCCGGGACCGGTACCGGCCGCGGGGACGACGATGGTCGCCGCACCGGCGACGACGGGCAGCATCGCGATTGCGGCTGCGGAGAGGATGTTCTTGAGTTTCATGGGGTGTTGCCTCCTTCAGGGTTCGTGCTGCGTTGTTGTCCCTTTGTACGGGCGGAGGCGAAATGTTGTCTAAAAATCGTGCCACGTAATTGTTGATGAAAATTCGTGACAGGTGGGCGTGAATGGTACGGATCACCGCGCGTTTCCGTCCAATGTCATACACTCCGCCGCGCTATGGCTATCCCGTTACTCGACCTCAAACAGCAATACGCCACGATCAAAGACGAGGCGCTCCGCGTGACCGCGGAGATCTACGAGTCGCAGCTCTTCATCCTCGGCAAACGCGTCGATGACTTCGAGCGCGACTTCGCGACTTACTGCCAGACGAAGCACGCCCTCGGCGTCTCCTCCGGCACCGACGCGCTGCTCGAAGCGCTGATGGTTCTCGGCGTCGGACACGGCGACGAAGTGATCGTCCCCGCGTATTCGTTCTTCGCGACCGCGGGCGTCGTCTCGCGCCTCGGCGCGGTCCCGGTCTTCGTCGACATCGACCTGCTCGACTACAACATCGACGCGACGCTCATCGACGAGCGCATCACCAGCCGCACCAAGGCGATCATGCCCGTGCATCTCTACGGTCAATGCGCGCCGATGACGGAGATCAACGCGATCGCGGCGCGTCGCAACCTGCCGGTCGTCGAAGACGCGGCGCAGGCTGTCGGATCGGAGTACGCGGGCAAGCGCGCGGGCACGCTCGCGACGATGGGCTGCTTCTCGTTCTTCCCGTCAAAGAACCTCGGCGCATTCGGCGACGCCGGCGCGATCACGACGAACGACGACGAGCTCGCGCAGCGCCTCATCGACTTCCGCGTGCACGGCATGCGTCCGAAGTACTTTCATCACTACGTCGGCGGCAACTTCCGCATCGACGCGCTGCAGGCCGCGATGCTGCACATCAAACTGCCGCACCTCGAAGCGTGGCACGAAGGCCGCCGCCGCAACGCCGCGATCTACAAGCAACTCTTCGCCGACGCCGGTACAGGCGAGCGCGTGATCCTCCCGACGGAGCTCGAAGGCCGCCGCCACATTTACAACCAGTACATCGTCCGTTTCGAAAATCAGGAAACGCGCGACCGCGTGATGAATCACCTCAAGAGCGCCAGCATCGGCTGCGAGGTCTACTACCCGCTCACGCTCCCACAGCAGAAATGCTTCGCGGACCTGCCCGCCGCAAAACAAAACTTCCCGAACTCCGACCTCGCCGCCCTGACCACCCTCGCGATTCCGATCTATCCGGAGTTGAAGGAGGATCAGATCGCGGAGGTGGTGAGGGAGATTGTTCGCGGGTTGGGTTGAGTCCGTTGGCGGTTGGCGGTTGGCAGTTGGCGGTTCGCCCGATTGACGGGCTCTGCCAGTTGTGCGCGGATTTCGCAAGGTGTGCTCGGAGTCGGTGACCGGTGCGGTTTGGCGGAGCAACCGCCAACCGCCAACCGCCAACCGCCAACCGAACCATGATCCCCCTTCGCCACACGCACACCTTGCGCACGCCGCCCGTGGTGAATCGCGCGCTCGTCGCGGCGAACGTCATCGTCTTCTTCGGGCAGCTCGTGCTCGGGCAGATGACCGAGCGTTTGATTCAGACCTTCGGGTTTATCCCGGTGCGGCTGATGAATCCGGGGGCGTATGGGTATGCGTGGTGGGAAGTGGCGATCACGCTCGTCAGCTCATTGTTTCTGCACGGCGGGTTCGTGCATCTCATCGGCAACCTCATTTACCTCTGGGTGTTCGGCGGCGCGATCGAAGAGGCGATGGGACATCTGCGCTTCTTCTTTTTCTATCTCGCGTGCGGTGCGGCGGGCAGCCTCACGCACACCTTTCTCTTTCCGACCTCGACCATCCCTTCGATCGGCGCGTCTGGCAGCATCGCCGGACTTCTCGGTGCATTTCTGATCCTGCGGCCGCATGCGCGCATCGTCACGTTGGTCCCGCTCGTCGTGTACTGGGCGATGGCCGAGATCCCCGCGGTGCTCTTCCTGCCTGTGTGGTTCGGCATGCAGTTCTTCAACGGATTCCTCTCCATCCAGGCTGCGCGCGGCACGCAGGAAATCGCGGGCATCGCGTGGTGGGCACACGTCGGCGGATTCGTGTTCGGCGCGGCTGTGGCCGCAATCGTCCGCCTC
>DASVNL010000244.1:0-4373 GCA_036383875.1 Thermoanaerobaculia bacterium | reverse complement strand
CCACCACTCGTCCGTTGCGATCGTGGTTGGGTGGTGGTCCCCCGCCAACCGCCAACTGCCAACCGGCTTAGTCTACTGGCGAGGGTCCTGCAGAACCGGTTACGTCTCGATGAAACGGCTCATCTTCCTTCTTCTTCTCTCGACCTCCGCACTCGCCGACTGGCGGGTGGTGCGTGAGGGGGTCGAGTATCAGCGTGTGGTGCGCGGTTCCGTCGATGCGCATGTCGTGCGTGTGAATCTGCGCGCTGCGGATTTGCGCGTCATCGCGACGGACCGCCAGCATCGCGGGTTGACGGTCAGCGACTTCGCGCGGCGTACGCACGCGATCGTCGCGATCAACGGCGATTACTTCACGGAGAAGATGGACACGATCGGCATGGCGATGGGGGCGTGCGGCGTGTGGGCGAAGGCGAAGAAGTCGCGCAGTGAGCCGCTCATCGCGATCGGCGCGCGTCGCGTCGAGGTCGAGTACTTCATGAAACCGCGAAGCTGGATGACCGGCGCCGTCGCGGGATGGCCGTTGCTCATCGACGGCTGCGCGGTGAAGAAGCCGCTGCCCGGGAGCGATGCGTTCACGCGGACACCGCACGCGCGCACCGCAGTCGGCGTCACGAAAGACGGCACGAGGTTGCTGCTCGTCACGACACGACGCGCGACGCTTCCCGAGCTCGCACAATTTCTCGCATCCCTCGGCGCGTGCAACGCCGTCAATCTCGACGGCGGAAGCTCGACGTCGATGTGGCTCGACGGTGCATTGCTGCCGGGATCGGCAAGCGGCGCCGTCGCGAATCATCTCGCGGTCGTCGCGTCGTCCGACTACAGTGGCTGCCAGCAAACGGAGAGGAAATCGAGGCAATGAAGGTACTGGTCACGGGAGGCGCTGGGTTCATCGCGTCGCACATCGTCGATGCCTATGTGGGGCGCGGGCATCAGGTCACGGTCATCGACAATCTGAGCAGCGGTCTGCGCGAAAACGTGAATCCGAAAGCGGAATTGCTCGTCGCCGACCTGCGCGATCCGCAGACGGTCGAGGGTCTGCGCGGACGCGGCTTCGACCTCGTCAATCATCACGCCGCGCAGATCGACGTGCGCGTGTCCGTTGCCGATCCGGCCGCCGATGCGGAACTGAACATCGTCGCGGCGTTGCGGCTCTTCAACACGATGATCGCGGACGGCGTGAAGAAGATCGTCTTCGCGTCGAGCGGCGGCGCGGCTTACGGCGAACCGCAATACGCGCCACAGGACGAACAACATCCCGTCGCGCCGATCTCGCCGTACGGCTGCGCGAAGCTGGCCATCGATCAATATCTCTACTACTTCCGCACGGTGCAAGGAATCCGCGCGACGTCGCTGCGCTACGGCAACGTCTACGGCCCGCGCCAACGCAAGGACGGCGAAGCCGGCGTCATCGCGATCTTCGCCGGCGCGCTGCTCGACGGCCAAACCCCACACATCAACGGCACCGGCGAACAAACCCGCGACTACGTCTTCGTCGACGACGTGGTCCGCGCGAACATGGCCGCCTCCGAAATCGACACGGACGGAATCTTCAACGTCGGCACCGGCGTCGAAACCACGGTCAACCAGCTCTACTTCGCCCTCACCGCCGCCCTCGGCATCGACCGCCCCCCAACCTACGCCCCCGCAAAAGCAGGCGAACAATTCCGTTCTGTGCTCGATGGTTCGAAACTGCGCAAACTCGCGGGATTACCGGAGCCTGTGGACATGTCGGAGGGCTTGCGACGCACGGTGGAGTGGATGAAGGGGCGGCGCTAGCCGTTAGAATCGGGCGGTGCCGACGAAGGTTCGAGACGCCATCGGAATCGTCGAGGATGACGGCTGGTATCAGGTGAAGGTGACCGGCAGCCATCGACATTCAAGCATCCCTCGAAGCCGGGACGTGTCACGATCGCCGGGAAGATGAGTGATGATCTGGCGCCAGGGACGTTCGGGCCTGAAATGAACATGCATCGGTTCCTGATCGTGATTGAAAACGCAGGCGAGAATTTCTCAGCTTACTCGCCAGACCTGCCCGGGTGCGTTGCGACCGGTTCGACGCACGAAGAGACGGAACGCAACATGTACGAAGCGATTCAAATGCACATCGAAGGTCTTCGTGAGGACGGTCTGCCGATCCCGGAATCAAGCGCCGTCGCCGAATATCTCGTCGTCGGCGCGTAGCTAGCCGCCCAACTCCCGCAGAATCCCCTTCCCGATCTCGTCCCACGAAAACCGCCCGCGGGCGTCGGCGCCGAATTGCGTGCCGAGACGTTTGGCGAGCGGCTCGTCCTCTAGCAATCGCGTGATTGCCGCGCTCAGCGCTTCCACATCTTCGGGTGGGACGAGGAGGCCGGTGACGTCGTGGTCGATGACGTCCTGCATCGCGCCGACGGAACTGGCGACGGTTGGGACTCCATACGTTTGGGCGACGTGGACAGCGCCGCCGTGCGAGATCTCGCGGTAGGGGAAGACGATCACGTTGGGGAGTTGCATCCAGGCGACGACGTGCTCGGAGGGGATGTATTCGGGGACCCAGACGACGGCGCCGGGGATGCCGAGGGATTCGGAGAGGGCGAGGTGGTGCTCGAGGTCGAATCCGGTGGTGGGGTGGCCGGCGATGACGAGGCGCGCGCCGGTGCGCGCGTGAATGTCGGGGAACGCGCGCAGCAACACGTCGATCCCTTTGTATTGCGCGAAATTGCCGAAGAACAGGACGATTTTCTCGTCGGCACCGATACCGAGTTGTTTGCGCAGCGTGTCCGCGCTGAACGTCGGGTCGGCGAGCTCGGAGAAGATTTCCTCGTTGCCATGCACGATCACGCCGACCTTCTTTTCGGGCACGCCGAACGTCTTATGAAATGTCGTGCGATTGCGCGGGAAATGCACGAACACGCGGGCGAACAGCGCATAGATGCGCTTCCACAGAAATCCATCCTTCGCGCCCGGATGGTGGCAGATGCTCGCGAGGACGCGCGTGTGGCGTCGCAGTTGGATGAGCGGCCAGTAATCGGCGGCGGAGCGCAATTGGCCGAGGAGGACGACGTCGGGGCGGAGGGCCTTGATGCGGTGGAGGATGCGGCGCCATTCGCGAAAATAGCGGAGGCGATATCCGATCCGTGAGAACGCGCCGCGTCGCGGATGCATCGAGCGGATGCTTTGCTCGACGCGAAACGGCGCGCAGAGCATCGCCAGCTCGTAGTCGTTGCGCGTGATCAGCGTGACGTCCGCGCCCGCGTTGGACAGTCCGCGGCAGAGCTGAAACGCGTAATGCGCCATCCCGCCCTGGCCGGCCAGTTCAATGACCACGATTTTCACGATCGCGTGATCTTAATGCTCCGCTGCGCAGACCAGGCTGCTTTCCTTTCGCCCCGCCAGATCGACAACACACCGAAAAGGGCGGCTGCGTTCACGAAACAGAAGAAATAGGGAACATAAAAGAGTTTCGCGCGGCCGATTCGCTGCTCGCGGAGAATCCAGCCGATGACGGCCAGTGCGTACATTGCGATCTGCGCCGCCAGCACGAGCGCATAGAACGGATGCGCGCGCATGAGTAGGAGACTCGTCGCGAACAAAGGGATCATGAACAGCGGCACGAAATGCCGGACCAGCTTGTGCGACAGCAATTCGAGCGAATAAAACCCGGCGGTGAATAAGTTCGTGCCGAGGTTGAGGAGCGCGCGGACGGAGTGATTCGTGACGCGGACTTTGCGGCGAAATTCGTCGGCAGCGTGGACGTCAGCTTTTTCCCACGCCGTGGCGTCGGGCTCGAATAAAAGGCGATATCCCTGCAGCGGGATTTGCGCGGAGATCGCGATGTCGTCGGCTTGTGCGGGATCGCTGACGGGCACGTACAGCGACTTACGGATCGCGTACAGCAGACCGTCGGCCGCGAACACACTGCCGATGCGACTCTCCCGGATTTTCTGCCAGCGGTCCCAGCGGCCATACAGACCTTCGCCGCTGCCCGTCGAGTCGCCATCGCGTTGCACGTCCTTGCGACGCGCGCCGCATACGCCCCCGACTTCGGGATCGTTGAACTTGCGGGCCATCGTGCGCAGCGAATGCGTGTCGAGCAGAAAGTCGGCGTCGGTGAAGACGAGAATTTCTCCCGACGCCTGCTGCGCGCCGGTATTGAGTGCTTGCATTTTTCCGGGCTGTTCGAGCTCGATCAGTCGCACACGCGGGTCGTCACACGCGCGGACGATGGCGTTCGTCGCGTCGGTCGAGCCATTGGAGACGATCAGCACTTCGAGGCGATCGGCGGGATAGTCGAGCGCGAGCGTGTTCGCGATCTTCGCGGCGATGTTTTTCTCTTCGTTGTACGCCGCGATGACGAACGTCGCGAGCGGTGTGAAATCGCCTTCGCGCACGGG
>DASVNL010000243.1:0-5507 GCA_036383875.1 Thermoanaerobaculia bacterium | reverse complement strand
GGTGTGAAGTTCGAGAGTTACGACACGCCGGACCTCAAGACGGACGCGAACGACATCATGCGCAGCGACGGCAAGCCGGGCCACGGTCCCGCGGGGATCGCGTGGTTCAAGGATCCGGCGGGGAACTTCCTTTCCGTGCTGCAGGAGTGAGCCGTATCATCGGCTGATGTCGCAACAAATCGGCATCGTGGCCTGCTCCGCCGAAGGAGCCGCGCTCTGCTACCGCACGATCTGCATCGAAGGGGCGCAGCTCCTCGGCCCGCACAAACATCCCGAGGTGTCGATGCACACGCACTCCCTCGGCGATTACATGGACTGGATTTATCGCGACGACTGGAAAGGCGTCGCGGATCTGATGTTGTCGTCGGCGCACAAACTCGCGCAGAGCGGCGCGCAGTTTCTGCTGTGCCCCGACAACACGATCCATCAGGCCATGCCGTGGGTTCTTCCGCGATCGCCGCTGCCGTGGCTGCACATCGCGGGCGTCGTCGCGGATGAAGCGGTGAGCCGCGGATTCAAACGCCTCGCGCTGACCGGCACGCGCTGGCTCGTCGAGAGCGAGGTCTACCCCGAGCAACTCCGAGCCCGCGGCGTCGACTTCGTGCGTCCCGAGAAAGAGGAGCGTGAGGAGATCAGCCGCATCATCATGGACGAGCTGGTGTACGGCGTGTTCAAACCCGAGGCCGTCGCTTACTTTCAGAAAGTGATCTCGCGACTGCAAGGCGAAGGATGTGATGCGGTGGTCCTCGGCTGCACCGAAATCCCGCTGATCATGAGCGACGCGAACTCGTCGTTGCCGACGCTCGACTCGACGCGGTTGCTCGCCCGCGCTGCGTTGAAGCGGTCCGTATCGGCGTAGCGTTTATACTTCCGGCATGCCGGATCCCACGCTGTCCCCGAGTTCTGCCAACGATGTGGCTGTGCCCGCGGCGTCGACGACGACGGAGGTGACAGCGACAGTTACAACGACGACCACTCAGCCTGTAAAAGAGTCGGTGACGATCGGCGATGACGACGTCGACTACTCGAAGTACAGCAAGGGCGACATCGTCAACGGCATCACGATCCATCACATCCTGCTGCAATACCGCGATGCGATCGTGTTCACGAGTCCGACCGAGCGGATCTACTTCTGGCACCGCCTCGGCGAACGTGGCGATGAGGCGGTCGTCGAGTTCTATCGCCTCACTTCGAAATGCACGGCGCGATTGAAGGAAGCGTATCGGCGACAAGTGAACAATCTCCTCGGCGCTGCTTTGGCCGAGGCGTTGAGCATGCCCGCGGGTGCGGACCTGAAGAAGGCGTTCGTCGCAGTGGACGCGTTCATCGACGCGCATGGTCCGATCGAAGACGTGTTCGGACACACCGAAGAGTGGGTCGTCTATCTCGATCCGGACGGCGATCTCATTTGCGACTATCCCGCCGTAAGCGAAGAAGCCGCGCCGCTGCTCACCGAGTTCTATCGACTCCAGCAACTCGGCAATGCCTCACTCCCCGCGGATGAAAATCGCGCACTGAACAAAATCCTCGGCACAGAGCTGAGCATCGCATTGCAAAGAACGCCGGCGCCGTCCGTTGAAGACGCGTTCTCCGCGTCGCGCGATTACATCCAACTACGCAACGAATCGCGCATGCGTGCTCTGTACATCAGCGCGAGTCTCGTCGCAGCGGTCGTATTCGGACTCGCGTGCTGGGCGATCATTCGCGACGACCTTGGACTGCTGCTCGGCTGCGTTGGCGGCATCATTGGCGCGACGATCTCGGTGTTGCAGCGCTCTGCGACGCTCGAGATCCGGCGCTTTCTGCCACGCGCGCAAGTCGCGATTCAGGGCGGCGTGCGCATCACCCTCGGCGTGCTCTTCGGATTGCTCATCGTCGCGGCGTCGCGTTCGGGCATCGCACTCAGCTCGTTTGCGTCCAGTGCGAACTCGTTGTTCCTCGCCGGTGTGGCCGCGGGATTCAGCGAGCGCTTCATCCCCGACTTGCTGACGAAGATCACGTCGGAAGGCAGCAGCGGGAATCAGGCGGCGGCGACGAAGGCCGCGACGTCTTCGGCTGCGAGCGGTCGCGCGTAGAGAAATCCCTGGAACAGGCTGATGCCGTAGTCGCGCAGCACTTCGACGTCGGCGATGTCCTCGACGCCTTCGGCCACGACTTCGGCGCCGAACTCGCGCGCGAGATGCGTGACCGCGGAAACGACCGCGCGACGTTTGCTGTCCGATGAACACGACGCGACGAAGTAGCGATCGAGCTTCAGCAGATCGGGACTGACGTCGATCAGCATTTTGAAATTCGACTGGCCGAGTCCGACGTCGTCGACGGCGAGGTGCGTGCCGTGCGCGCGCAATTGCGCGAGCGCTTCGAGAAAACTCTGACCGTCCCATGGCGGCGCGTGTTCCACGACTTCGACCGTAATGCGCGACATCGCGATGCTGTGGTTTCTTGCGAGTGTCGTGAGGAACGGGACAAAGCCGGCGTCGCGTCCGAGGGTGGAGGCGTGGACGTTGACGCTGAGATGGATGTCGGATGGCAGCAGGTGTGCCTTTGCGAATGCAGCGGAAATGCAGGCGCGATCGACGAGACTCTCTTCGCGTTTGAGCCGCACGTAGTCGAACAGCACGCCCGCGGCGGCGAAATTCGTTCCGGCCGGACCACGCGACAGACACTCGACCGCGTGCAACGTCACGCCGTTGTCAGTGGTGCGAACGATTGGCTGGAAGAGCGGTGTGATGCCACCGGGCTGGAGGATGGTGTTCAGCGCGGAATGCTCGCTCATCGATGCTCGAGCAGCGTCCGCGCGACGGTGGCGATCTCCATCATGGCTTTCGGCTTTTGGAGAAACACATCCGCGCCGCGATTGAAGGACTCCCGCTCGATCTCCGGCGTGCCGAACGCGCTGAGCAGAATGACGCGCGTATTCGGGCAGCGCTGATGAACGTCGGCGACGATTTGCAAACCCTCGACTCCGCCGATGCCGGTCAGTCGCAGATCGGCAATCACGAGGTCGTACGCATAATTCGCGAGCAACGCCTGCGCCTCTTCGAGCTCGTGCGCCGAGTCGACCGCGTAGCCGAGGCCCTCGAAATATCTCCGCATTGCCATCACGATCAATTCTTCGTCGTCGACGATGAGAATGCGATCCAACTGCGGAGTGGCCAATTTCATGCTGTTGCCTGGTAGACCGGGAACTTGACGGTAATGACTGCTCCGCCGTGCTCGGCATTTCCTGCATGCAGCGTGCCGCCGTGTTCTTCCACAA
Organism: Thermoanaerobaculia bacterium; assembly: GCA_036383875.1. Lineage (GTDB taxonomy): Bacteria > Acidobacteriota > Thermoanaerobaculia > Gp7-AA8 > Gp7-AA8 > QHVT01. The sequence goes on along the minus strand of DASVNL010000243.1, from coordinate 2,248 downwards.
TTCGCTGAACAATCGCCAGACCGAGCCCCGTGCCTCCGCGACGTCGTGTGAAAAACGGCTCGAAAATGCGAGGTAAATCCTCTGGCGCGAAGCCGGGACCGTGGTCGCGCACAGTGCATTCAATGAAGCCGTTGATGTCCTGCGCGGTGACTTCCACCGCTGCGTTTTCAGGCGTGTGTTGAATGGCGTTGGTGATCAGATTCTCGAACGCCTGCTCGAGGCGTGACGCGTCCATGAGCATCGGACGCCAGACGTTGATCGCCGCGCGGATCTCCACGCCGCCGCTCTTCGCAGCGGGCTCCGTTCCTTCGATCGCGCGACGCAGGACGTCGCCGATCGCGCCGGGCCGCAGGTCGATGGTCCACGTGCGGCCATACGCGAGCAGGCTTTCCATCAGGCGATTGAGGCGATCGAGCCAGCGTCGCATGACGACGAAGAGATCGCTGATCTCGCTGTCGCGCGACATCGTCGTCTCGAGTGTCTCGAGAGTGATCTGCATGCCGAAGATCGGATTGCGCACTTCGTGTGCGACGCCGGCGACGAGCTCGCCGAGGGCGGAAAGCTGCTCGCCGCGTTTGACGGCGTTCTGCAGTCGCACGACGCTCGTCGTTTCGCGTGCGATCAGAATCACGCGTGGTGGTTCCTCCGCGGGGCGATACGAGTTCGCGGTGATGTCCCACGAGCGATCGCTCTCCGCGTGATGCGCCTGCGCGACGCAGGTCTCGCCGCTGTCGCGCACTGCTTCGACGCATGCGGCCAGCGTGATCCACGGCTCATGTGCGCCGAGCGATCGCACGCGACGTCCGAGCGCTTCCGCGTAGTCGCCGCCGGAGAGATCGCGTCCCGAGCGATTCATGCGTCGCACGACGCCGTCCATGGACGTGATGAAGATCGGCAGTTCGATCGCGTCGAACGTCAGCGACCACTCGAGTCCCTTGCGCTCGATGACGTGCAACAGGCGGCGACGTTCGTCTTCACCGCGACGCCGTTCGATCAGACGTCCGAGTCCTCTGCCGATGCGCAGCAATGCCCGCCCGTGCAGATCGTCGACCGGGCGTACGGCGCGCGTGAAGAGCTCGAGCACGCCGACGACGCGCGGACCGTCGCGCAGCGGCACCGCGATCGCGCCGTGCAGGCCGAGGCGTTGGGCGAGGTAGGAGAGCGTGACGTTCGAGTCCTCGCCGATGTCGCTGATCCAGAGGATGTCGTCTTCGGCCCACGCGCGGCCCGGCAGTCCGCGTCCGCGCGGGAAGCGCACGCCCTCGAGTTGCATCGGCAGCTCGTCGCCGTGGGGCAACTCCGGCGACGCATAGATCGCGACGGGATCGAGCGCGGTCGTGTCGTCTTCGCCGAGAAGCCAGATCACGCCGCACTCCCACTCGTCCGACTCGCAGAGGTATTCGGTCGCGGCGTGCAGCGTCTGCACGAGTCCGCGATCGTCGTCGATGAACAGACGCGTGAGCGAGAGCTCGAAGAGATTCTCCTGCGCGCCGAGTTGCGATTCCGGGAGCTCGCGCGCGGCGAAGACTGCGTGCGTCACGGTGTTCGATTCGACGACCGGCGTGCAGGTCACGGAGAACGAGCGCACCAGCCCGCCGACGATGAACGCCGTGTCGGTGGAGACCGAACGTCCGGCGAGCGTGCGCGCGAGGAGGTCGGGCCACGGATCGTCGAAGAACCCTTCCGCTCGAATTCCGGACTGCGGCGTGTGGCCGTGGACGTCTTCGTACAGCCGCGCAAACGGCGCGTTGAAGCGCACGAGCGTGCCTGCCGCGCCGACGATCCAGGTCGGATCGGCCGCGCTCTGCAGCAACGCTTCGGTCAACGGATGCACGGCGAACATGATAGTTGTTGGGCGAGTTCAGACACGGAGGTTGAAGATGAAGATCGGAATCATCGGCTCGGGCAACATCGGCGGAACGGCGGCGCGGCTCTTCGCGCAGGCCGGACATGACGTCGCGATCAGTAACTCGCGCGGACCGGAATCGCTGCGCGACGTCGTCGCCGAGCTCGGCCCGAACGCACACGCAATGACGGCCGCGGACGCGGCGCGTTTCGGCGACGTCGTACTGGTCGCGGTGCCGCTGAAGAATGCGACCGAGCTGCCCGCGGATGCGTTTCGCGGAAAGATCGTCGTCGACGCGAACAACTACTACCCCGCGCGCGACTCGCACATCGAGGCGCTCGATCGCGACGAGACGACATCGAGCGAGTTGCTGGCGAAGCATCTCGACGGCGCGCGCGTCGT
>DASVNL010000242.1:0-7282 GCA_036383875.1 Thermoanaerobaculia bacterium | reverse complement strand
ACGGACGGAACACGAAATTCGCGAACGAGCGCGTGTGCTCGATGAGTCGCGTGAGCGTGTCCGCGACCGGACGCGCGTTGCGGCCGCGATGCAGCGAGCGGAGAAACGACATCGCCTCACGGATCTCCGCGAAGCGCGGCTCGACGACGTCGGGGATGCGCGTGTAGTCGAGACGATGGCTGCGCTGATACGCGAAGAGATCCGTGTCTGCGAACGCGAACAGCGAGCCGCGCAGCGTCGCGTAGAGCGAGAGGTCGTCGTCCGGATACTCGATCGCCGCGAGTGCGGCGCGCAGCGTCTCGACTTCTTCGCGGCCGTGCAGCGAGCGTCCGCCGACGACGACGTGCGGGATGTCGCGCGCTTCGAGCGCCGAAACGTACGGGCGCGTCAGATCGCCGGCGTAACTCTCCGTGTATTTGCGGAAGAGCAGACAGATGTGATGCGACTCGATCTTGACGCGCTTGCCGTTCTCCTCGACCGTCCAGCCGCTCTTGTCGATGAGCCACTGGATGAACGCGACCGTCGCGTCGGGCAGCGAGTTGCGAATCGCGGACTTCGCGATGTCGTCGTTGCCGCCGTACGGTTTCGGCGCCGCGATGACGACGACAGGCGGCTGGTCTTTCACTTCCGCACGTGACGGCATCAGCGGCACGTAGTCCGGCTGATGCACCGCGGCTCCGGTCATCACCGGTGCGAACGCGCCGTTGACGAATCGCTGCACCGACGGAACGGAGCGGAAGCTCGTCTTGAGATGCAGCGACGGGACGCCGCGCTGTTCGAGCTGATGCTTGATCGCGTCGTACACGCGGATGTCCGCGCGGCGAAAACGATAGATCGACTGCTTCGGATCGCCGACGACGAACAGCTTGCCCGGCGCAGGTCGCACGTCCTTCCAGTTCGAGACTGTTGGATCGTCCGCGGTGAGGAGCAGCAGCAACTCCGCCTGCAGCGAGCTCGTGTCCTGAAACTCGTCGACGAAGATGTGCGTGAAGCGCTCCTGCAGCTCGGCGCGCACGCGCGGGTTGTCGCGAATCATGGCGCGCGCGCGGATCAGCAGGTCGTCGAAGTCGAGGACGCCGAGCTGCGCCTTCATCGCCTCGTACGCGCGCAGACTGTCGAACAGCTCGCGCTGGATGCGCGGCGCGAGATCGGAATCGGCCATCGCGCGAAAGTCGTCGAGCACGACGCAAAGTTCGCGCAACACGTTCAGCACGTCGTCGCGCGTCACGTCGCCGGCGAACTGCGGACCGCGACCGCGCCGCGGATTGCGCAAGTCGCGATCGCCGGCCATCACGACGAGCCGTCCTTCGAGCTCGTCGAGGTCGCGCTCGCGCACGGTCTCGGTGCGCTGCACGTGATCGGAGAGCGCGATCACGGATCGCAGCGAATACGCGAGCGTGTCCGTCGCCTTGAGCCGCAACAGACTCGCGAGGCGATGCACGGCGACGAGCGTCTCCTCGATCGCGGCCGCGCGATTGAACTCTTGCGATGCCCACGGCGTCGCGTAGTCGCGCCACTCGACGAGCGACCAGCCGCCGTGTCGCAGGCTTTCGGTAATGCTGCCGTCGTACGCGGTGCGGCGCAGGATGCGTCGCAAATCCGCGGTCGGCCGTTTCATCCGCTCTTCGAGCCAGGCCTGGAACGCCCGCTTGTACAACTGCTGCGCCTCGGCCTCGGGAACCATCTTGAACGACGGATCGACGCGCGCCTCGACTGGCCGCTCCGCGAGCAGGTCGTTGCAGAAGCTGTGGATCGTGCTCATGCGCGCTTCTTCGAGATGCGCGAGCGCGTGCTCCAGCGACTTCTTCGACGTCGCGTCCTTCGCCTCCGCGCGCGCGTTTTCGAGTGCGCCGCGCAATCGCAGTTTCAATTCGCCCGCGGCTTTGTTCGTGAACGTGACGACCACGATGCGACTGACGTCCGCGCCCGACGCGAGCACGGCGACGATGCGATTCACGATCTCGGTCGTCTTGCCGGTCCCTGCCGATGCCTCGACGAGAAAGCTCGTGCCGAGGTCGGTGCGGATGCGCTCGCGGGCGGCGTGGTCTTCGAGTTCCACGATCACTTCAGCTCCCGGATGCGCACCAGCTCTTCGAGCACACTCTTGCGGCCCGCGCGGATTTCCTCGTACGGACCGCAGACGCGGATGAACTCACAACGCTCGCATTCGTCCTTGCCCGGCGCGGCGGGGAGAAAACCGGTCGTGACCGCGTCGTCGATCGCGTTCAGCACGTCCGTGACATCGCGACGCGACGCGCCTGTGACCGGCACGGTGCGCTCGCGAAAATCGCCGCGCGACGTCGCGAACCACAACTGCCCTTCGCGCGCGGGCAGCGACAAAAGCTTCTCCGCGACGAGCGCGTACAACATCGGCTGCAGCACCTTGCCGCCGCCGACGACGAGGTCCTTCTTGCGACTCGGATCGGAGCCGGTCTTGTAGTCGCGGATGCGCACGCGATCGCCGGCCATCGAACGCTCGACGAGATCGATCGAGCCGCGGAGGCGAAAGCCCTCGTCGAGCACGGTCGGCTCCAGATTGCTCGATGCGTCGAGATCGGGGCGCGTCTCGATGCCGAATCCGAGCTCGAAGTGCACGGGCAGCCACTGATCGGCGGTGTCGGTGAGCTGGCCGAGCCAGATGTGCATGTCGGTGCGGATCGACGCGATCGACGTTTCCCACACGAGATCGACCGCGGGCGCGAGCTCTTCGTACGCGCGACGCACGACGTCGTCCATCACGTGATCGGCGACGTTGCGCGCGTGCGGCAGATTGTCCGGCGTGAGCGGCAGCGATCCCTCGCTCTGCAGCGTCCGCAGCACGGTCGCGTAGATTTCGTGCACGAGCGTGCCGCGCGTGTTCGGATCGAGCGCCTCGATGCGCTCCGGCTCCTCGCGCGTTCGCAGTCGCAGAATCGCGGAGAGATAGAAACGATACGGACACGCGGCGTAATGCTGCAACGCGGACGGCGAGTACGCGCGCACGCGCAGCGACAACTCGCTGAGCACCGCCGCGATGCCGTCGCTTTCTTTCACGACGAGTCCGTCCGTGCGCACCCACGTGTCCTTCCACCGCGCGCGACGCGTGCGCAGCGCGCGGTCGAGCATCGGATGCAATTTCACGAGGTAGTTCGCGCGTCCCGTGACCTCTTCCGGATCGGGATGCAGCAGCAGCGGCCGCAGCGTCGCCAAGTCGTATTCGAGCGCGTCGATCGCATCGCGCGCATCGTCGGGCGCAGGCCACGCCATCATCGCGCCGGCTTCCGCCTGCGCCTGAGCCTCGACTTCTTTGTAGTCAGGAATGTGGCCGTTCACCGCGCGCAACACGTCGAGTGCGTAGAACGAGCTGACGCGCGGCCGGCCCTCGCGCACTTCCATGCGCGGATACGACACGACGAGCCGCTCCGACGCCGCGCCCGCCGCGAGTTGCAACAACAACCGCTCGCGCACCGCGCGATCGTTCTGCAGGATCAGCGCGTCCGATACTTCCGCGCGCATCCGATCGGGCAACAGCGGATCTTCGCGCGGACGCTGCGGAAACGCGCGCTCGGCGACGCCCGGCACGAAGACCGTGCGAAACGTGAAGCCGCGTGCGGAGTCGATCGGCGCGACGAACACGGCGCCGTAGCGATGCTGGTTCTGCGGGAGCTCGAGCGTGTTCAAGCGCTCGGTCAAAACCGAGATGACGTCGGCGAACGTGACCGGACCGATGTCGCCCATCGGACGGAGATCGGCGAGCGCGCGCAGCACGCGTCCCGGCGATTTGAGCGTGCGCCGCGCGAGCGCTTCGAGCCGCGCGATCCACGCCTGCCACGTCGCGGCGTCGCGCAGACTCTGCAACTCGGCGATGATCGGAATCGCGAACGCGCGCAGTTCAGTGAGGCGTTTGATGTCGCGTCGTAGCGCGTCGGCTTGCGGTGCCGCCGGATCTTCCGTGACGACGTTGCGGAGTCGCGCGTAGTACTCGCTCTCGAGTCCCGCGAGACGTCGCGCCCAGCGATCGGCACCGCCGAGGACCGCCGCTTCGATGACCAACTCCTCCCACTTCCACGGCTCACGCAACGCCGCCTCTTCGCCCTCGGGACGCTCGACGACTTCCTCCGACGGCATGGCGAGCAAGCCAAGCAACGCTTCGTCTTCGGGCGCGGTCGGCGCCGACGTCGTGTCGGGCTCGCGCGGGACCTGGCCGAGCGACAGGTACTCGGCGAAACGACGCGCGGAAAAATCTTCGGCGCCACACGTGAGCAGCGCGAGAAACGCGCGGCCCGACGGATCGGGACGTCGCGCGCCTTGCGCGAAATGCACGGGGATCGACGCGCGGCGGAACGCGCTCGCGAGTTGCGCGGCGTATTGCGACGGATTACGCAGCAGCACCGCGATCTCGTCGAAGCGCACGCCGCGATCCACCTCCGCGACGATCGCCCGCGCGATTTCCACGGCCTCGCGACCTTCGCCCGGCGCAGAAAAGAAACGCACCGTCTCGTCGCTCGCGCCCTCCGGCACTTCGGCCGCGAAGAGATTGCGTCGCACGCGATTCAGCGCCGTGTCCGCGCCACCGTCATCGTCGAGGACTTCGCATCCGGCGTTCACGAACGCAGCGCACGATTCTTCGTCATCCGCCGGCTCGACCGCGACGACGCGCGCGGCGCTGCCGATGATCGCGGCGATGAACTGCTCGACGACATTCGTGCGCACGGGCAAGTCGAGGAAGACGACGGTCTGCCGCGCGAACGAAGGCGGATCGCTTTCGAACACGCGCGTGGCGCGCAGGTAGAGGTCGGTGATGTCGGAGATCGCAAACGAGTCGAGCGATGCCTCGAAGCCGTCGAGCAACGCGGCGAGGTCGGGTCCGACGGTCGACGCCTGCGCGATGGTCGCGCGATCGACGCCGGCCTGGCGCAACTCGGAGAGCGTGTCGCGCACGGCTTTCGGAAATCCGGCCAGTCGCGCGACGGGATGAAAGTAATGCAGCGCATTCGCCGACGCACGCTCATGCGCCGAATGCGCAATCACCGCATCGACCATCAGCGAGGCCGCGGGACTCACGCCCTCGCGCGCCGACTCGAGCCGGCTCACGCGACTCGCGAACTGCGCCAGGGAGAATCGATGGATGCCGAACGTCGCCGGCTTCGCCGCCGCGATCGCACGCACGAAGTCATCCGCCGCACCGCGCGACGCGCCGATGACGACGATCTCGCCGTCGAGCTCGCCGATCAGCTCTCGCGCAATCGCGAGCCGCCGGTCAGCCGCGCGCGCCCGGACCAACTTCCGCATGGACACCCGCGCATTATCACGTGCGGCTACGCTCGGAAGGGGATCCCGTGCTGACGCACGGGATGACACAGGGACTTGTTCTACGGAGCGCAGATCGCATGTGTCATCCCGTGCGAAAGCACGGGACCCCCTGATTCGAACACCGGGTCCCTCCACTCCGCTTCGATACACTGCGCAACGATGACCGCGATCGAAACTCTCGAACGGCGCGTCGGCGCGAACTGGGCGTCGATCCGTGCGGCGCGCGCGAAAACGGAGGAGATCGTCGCGCAGCTCGGCGCGGCGCTCGCCGGCATCCACGACTCGAACTGCTCCGTCGTCGTCACCGGCTCCCTCGGCCGCGCCGAAGCCACCGGCGGCAGCGACGCGGACTGGGTGCTGCTCGTCGACGGTCCCGCCGACCCCGAACACGCCCTGCTCGTGAGAAAAATCGCTGATCACGTGAGCAAGGTTGTCTCGAAAGATGTCGGGCGTACCGGCACGTTCGGCGACATCGTCGCCAGTCACGAGCTCGTGCACTACATCGCCGGCACACGCGACTCGAACGAGAACCTCACCCGCCGCATCCTGCTGTTGCTCGAGTCGCGCGCGCTGACAAACGCGGACGTCCGCGAGCGGATCATCCGCAAAATCCTCGCGCGCTACGTGATTTACGATCCCCCGATCCGCCGCGGACCGGTCCCGCTGTTTCTCTTCAACGATATCGTCCGCTACTGGCGCACGATCGCGTCGGACTACGCATCGAAGATGTGGGAGCGCAGCCGCGAAGGCTGGGGCATCCGCAACATCAAGCTGCGCTTCTCCCGCAAGCTCCTCTACCTCGGTGGTCTGCTCACCGCGCTCTCCGGCGAGTTGTTCGCGACCCACGAGCTGAATCGCACGGAGAGCGACGAGGAGTATCTGCACGGACTCGCGGAGCTGATTCGCAAGCAGACCGACGAGGCGCCGCTGGAGCTCGTCGCACGCGTCGCGCTCGAATGCGAGGACGACTCCGTCGCGACCGACATCTTCGGTTCGTACGATCGCTTCCTCGAAGTGCTCTCCGATCCCGTGGGCCGCAAGCATCTCGACGAAGTGAAGTTCGACGATGCGCTCGTCGATCCGACGTACGGCAGCTTGCGCGAAGCCAGCCACCCGTTTCGGCGCGGCGTCGAGCGTCTCTGCTTCGACGCGCATCCGACGCTCCCGAAGCTCTTTCGCAACTACGGAGTGTTTTGATGAAGCCGATCGGATTCTCGACCGGCGCGCTCGCAAAGGGCGACTTCATCGCAGGCCTCGACATGCAACGCGGCGTGCACGGAGTCCGCGCGGTCGAACTGTCGGCGTTGCGCGATCACGAGCTTTCGACGCTGCTCGACGCCGTTCCGTCGCTCGACCTCGACACCTTCGACTACGTTTCGTTCCACGCACCAAGCCGCCTGCACACGCTCGACGAGCGCGACGCGTTCGCACTGCTGCAGCGTTTGCCCGCGACGTGGCCGATCATCGCGCATCCGGAGTTGCTGCAAACGCCGAAGCTCTGGCGCGGCCTCGGCGAACGACTCTGCATCGAGAACATGGACGATCGCAAAAGCACGGGACGCACGCCCGACGAGTTGCTCGCGTTGTTCGAGCGCTTCCCCGCCGCGACGTTCTGCTTCGACGTCGGCCACGCGCGTCAGGTCGACGCGAGCATGGAGTCGGCGGTGCGAATGCTGCGCGAACTGCGCGGACGCCTGCGCGAGTTGCACGTCAGCGAAGTCGGCGCGAAGGGCGAGCACCTGCCGCTATCGCACGCGACGCGCGAAGCGTTCGCGCAGTTGACGCACCTGATCCCCGCGGACTGTCCGGTGATCATCGAGTCCGTGATCGCGCCGGGCGATCTCGCGAACGAGCTGGCCGCGGTGCGCGCGGTGTTCGACGCTCAGCCGGTGTAGACGGTGCCGTCCTGCACGAAGCAGAGCGGGTTGCCCCACGGATCGAGCGCGTAGAACGAACGCTCGCCCCACGGACGCACGACGATGCCGCCGCC
>DASVNL010000241.1:0-34573 GCA_036383875.1 Thermoanaerobaculia bacterium | reverse complement strand
CGCGTACAACGAGTCGCGCTACTCGACGCTCGACGGCTACGCCACCGACGTGCTCGAAGTCTGCGAGGCCGCGAACATCGAGAACGGCATCTTCGTCGGACATTCAGTGAGCAGCATGATCGGCATGCTCGCCGCGAAGCGTGAGCCGAATCGCTTCGCGCAGCTCGTGATGATCGGACCGTCGCCGCGCTACATCAACGACGGCGACTACACCGGCGGGTTCGAGCGCGCGGACATCGAAGGGCTGCTCGATCTCATGGATCGCAACTACATCGGCTGGGCGAGTTTCCTCGCGCCGGTGGTGATGGGCAACGCCGATCGTCCGGAGTTGCAGCAGGAGCTCAACGAGAGTTTCTGTTCGACCGATCCGAAGATCGCGCGTCGATTCGCGGAGGCGACGTTCTTCGCCGACAACCGCGACGATCTCGCGGGATGCGTGACGCCGTCGCTGATCCTGCAGTGTTCCGAGGATGCGATTGCGCCGGTGGAGGTGGGCCGGTATCTGTCGCGCACGCTGCCGACGAACGCGTTCCGCCAGTTGAAAGCCACGGGTCACTGTCCGCATGTGAGTCATCCCGACGAGACCATCGCCGCGATGCGCGAGTATCTGTCGACCGCCTGATCGACATGGACGCGCGACTCGACACGCTTCCTGCCGGCTACGCGTCGTTTCTCGACGACGGCACGCTCACCGAGGTCAACACCACGCTGGCCACGCTCCTCGGCTACACGCGCGCCGAGCTTCTCGGCTGGCACATTCAGAAACTCCTGCCCGCGGGCGCGCGCATCTTTCATCAGACGCACGTCTTTCCGATGCTGAAGATGCAGGGCCGCGCGGAAGAGATCTTCCTCAACCTGCTGACGAAGGATGGCAAGTTCATCCCGGTGCTGATGAACGCCGTGCGTCGCGATCGCGAGGGCGCGTTCGTCAGCGAGTGCGTGTTCCTGCGCATGATTCAGCGCAACGAGTTCGAAGATCAGCTCGTGCAGGCGCGGCGCATCGCGGAGCAGGCCAACGCGTCGAAGGCGAAGTTCCTCTCGATGATGTCGCACGATCTGCGCACGCCGCTCAACGCCGTCTCCGGCTACGCGCGACTGCTCTCGAGCGGCATGCAGGGCAAGCTCGAAGAAGAGCAGCTCCGCTCGATCGAGCGCATCACATCGGCGAGCGGCGATCTTTTGCGATTGATCAACGACATCCTCTCGTTTGCGCAACTCGACTCCGGCCGCGTCGAGGTGCGACTCGAAACCGTGCGCGTCGCGGATGCGATCGAGCGCGCGGAAGCGCTCGTGCGTTTGCGTCGCGAGGAATCGGCGTTGTCGTTCGTCGCGCGTGGTTGCGACGACGTTGCGGTCGTCGCCGATCCCGATCGCTTGCAACAGGTGCTTCTCAATCTGTTCACGAACGCGATCAAGTTCACGCCGGACGGCGGTGCGTTGTCCATCGACTGCGCGCGTGCGGAGTCGCGCGTGCACATCGCGGTGCGCGACAGCGGGATCGGCATCGGACCGGACGAGCTCACGAGCATCTTCGAGCCGTTCGTGCAGTTGAATTCGACGACCGTACGTCAAGCAGATCGCGGCGTCGGACTCGGGTTGGCGATCAGTCGCGAGTTGATGCGCGCGATGGACGGCGACCTCACCGTCGCGAGCGCGCCGGGCGAAGGCTCGACGTTTACGCTGGACCTGCCCGCCGCGCCAGCCAGATGAGATAGCGCGCGCCGCCTTTCGCGCCGCGTCCGCGCACCTTCACTTCTTCCGTTTCGAATCCTGCCTGACGCAGTCGCTTCGTGAATCGTTCATCCGGTCCGGCAGACCACACGGCGAGAATGCCGCCCGGACGGAGCGACGCATGTGCGGCGCGCAGTCCGTTCGCATCGTAAAGGCGATCGTTCTGCTTCGACGTGAGTCCAGCGGGCCCGTTGTCGACGTCGAGGAGGATCGCGTCGAACGCGTTCTCCTCCGCGCGGAGGATCGCGCCGACGTCGGACTCGCGAATCGTCACGCGCGGATCGTCGAGCGCGCCTTGCGACACGACGGCGAGTGGACCGCGATGCCACGCGACGACCGCCGGCACGAGCTCCGCGATCACGACTTCGCGCAATGTCGCTGCGTGTTGCAACACGGCCGCGAGCGTGAAGCCCATGCCGAGTCCGCCGACGAGGATGCGCAACGCGTGCGTGTCACCGAGCCGTTCGCAGACGAGCGAGGCGAGCGCGTCTTCCGACCCGTGCACCCGGCTGTTCATCAACTCGTACGCGCCGACGCGAATCGAATACTCCGAGCCGCGTTGATACAGCCGCATCTCCCCGCCGTCGCCGGGGATCGTCGCGGTGTCGAGGAGAGTCCAGGGGAGCATGGTTGATTCAGTTGGCGGTTGGCGGTTGGCAGTTGGCGGGGGACCACCTACCGCCCACGCAGCCATTCTACGTGGTTGTGCGGCGGCCTCCCGCCAACCGCCAACTTCCAACCGTCAACCAATTTGAACCTTTTCGTGCGCATCGCGGTAGGGCGTGTCATGAAACGACTGCTCATCATCGCGCTGCTCTTCGTCGGATGTGCTCATCAGCGAATCAATGGGTTCGTGCAGCGCGCGGATGCGAAGCGCGCGGAGCTTGGGATTCCGGGGATGTCGATGGCGATCGTGCGCGATGGTCATGTCGTGCTCGCGCGTGGGTTCGGGTACGCGGACGTCGAGGCGAAGACGCCGGCGACGAAGGACACGCTCTATCCGATCGGCTCGATCACGAAGACCTTCACGTCGACGCTGATGTTGCAGCTCGCCGAAGGGGGGAAGCTCGATCTCGAGAAAGACGTCGCGCAGTACGTCGACTGGGAAGTCGCGCCGGACATTCGCATTCGCCACGTGCTGTCGCACACGTCCGAGTTCACGCCGGGCACGCGCTACAAGTACAGCTCGCGCTTCAACTGGCTCGACAACGTCGTCGAGGCGGCGACGAAGGAGAGCTTTCGCACGTTGATGGACGCGCGCGTGCTCAAACCTGCGGGACTGAATCGCACGCTGATGGGCACAGAGGACGAAGGCTACGCGGAGAGTCTTCCCGACCTCGCGAAGCCGTACGACAAAGGCGCGCGCTCGAAGTATCCGCCGATGGCCTTTCACTCGTCGTCGGGACTCTCGTCGACGGTCGTCGAGCTTGCGCGTTACTCCGTCGCACTCGATGAAGGACGCTTGCTTTCGAATGCGGCACGCGAGCGTGCTTGGACGCCGTCGTTCAACGGTGCGCCGTACGGACTCGGGTGGTTCACGCAGAACGTCGGCGGTGAGCGTGTCGTGTGGCACACGAGCTGGTGGCCGAATGCGTACTCCGGATTGCTCGTGAAAGTGCCGTCGCGCGGACTCACGCTCGTGTTGCTCGCGAACAGCGACGCGCTCGTGTCGTCGATCCAGGGGGGATCGAATGCGCTCCTCTATCCGATCGCCAGCGACTTTCTCCGCACGTTCCTCGGGTGCTGCGACGTCGAGCACGCCAACGTCAGCGACGAAGACCGGTTGCGCGCGTTCAAAGACGTCGACGCCGGACGCCGCCTCGTCGCGAAGTATCCGGATGACCTCGAGATGCGCTTCAACGTCGCGCTCGCGATTGGCAACGTGCGGCCGTCGTTGCGCATCAACGGCGACGGTGGCGATGAAGCGCTCGCGATGCTGCGCACGATTCTCGACAGCGGCAAGACACTGCCGAAGTGGATGGATGCGTGGACGTCGTACCTCATCGCCGAGCGGACGGGAGATCGCGCGCTTGCGGAACGCGCGATGAAGACCGGTGTCGATACGGATGGACTGCAGGCGCGCGTGAAGGAGCTACTTGCGCGTTGACGTCACGCAGGGCAGGACGCGCGAGTCGCGTCCGCCCGCGTCGACGTCGAGAAGCACGCCGAGCGTGCGTGCGAGATCCATCGGCGAGGCGTCGTCTTCGTACGTGCCTTTCGCGATGCCGGGACCGTAGAGCATCAGCGGCACGTGCAGATCGGCTTCGACCGGTTGTCCATGCGTCGTGCTGTTCGAGCCCCACATCCAGATCCAGCCGGGACGCAGCGTAAGCACGACGTCGCCGCTGCGCGTCGCGTGGAGCGTGTTCCGCACGGCGCGCGGCATGTCGCGATCGTCGTTCGTCCACGCGTTCGCGACGCCGTCGAGCGTGCGCACGGCATTGCGGAGCGCACGCTTCACACGGCTGCGATCGAGACCTAGTTCCGCGATGCGCGCGTCGTTGAGATAGAGCGCCGGCTCTTCGAAGAAGAAGATGAGTGCGTGTTGCAGCGGCGCGTCTTCGGAGAAGGGGAGGTTTAGCGAGCGCGCGAGCTTGCGTTCGAGCTCGATGCGCGCGGGCGGCAGATCACGAATGCGTTGCGCGTTCGGTTGCGGGACGCGGAGGTCGATGCGTCCGGCGTCCGCGCGCGGATCGCGCAGCTTCGCGATTTCGGGCAGTGACTGGATGCCGTGATCGGACGTGAGCGCGACGATGACGCGATCGCCGAAGCGGCGCTCGAGCGCATCGAGAAACGCGGCGAGCGAGCGATCGAGGCGAACCATGCTGTCTGCGACTTCCATGGAGTCGGGACCGTAGAGATGGCCGAGGTAGTCGGTGCTGGAGATGCCGACGTAGAGGATGTCGGGCGTGGCGTCGGCGCCGAGGTTGCGCTCGGCGATGAGCTGCTGCGCGAAGTCGAACAGCATCTCGTGCGCGAACGGTGTGGATTGCAGCGCGCGGATGTTTGCGATCGCATGCGGGAACGTCGCGCCGTACGTCGCATTCTTCAGCGGCCACGCGTCGGGCGGATCGAACGTGATGCGCTCGAGCTCCGCGCGCGGCACCAGCGGCGACCATTGTGACGTCGCGGGGATGTAGCCGGGCACAAATGCGTTGAACGGCGTCGGCGGGACGAAGCCACCGCGTCGATGATCGAACCAGTACGTCGCGTCCGCGGACTTGCCGCCCATCAGAATCGATGCGCGATCGGTGAGTGCGAGCGCGACGACTTGCGACTGCGGCGATTTGCGTTTCAGGCGATCGCCGAGCGTCGGCGTGAGTGCGCCGTCCGATGCGAAGAACGGCGATGCGTGCGATTCGTACCAGCGCTTCGCGGGAGGCGTCGACGTCGCGATTCCATACGGCGACGTCTCGGCAAAGTACGCGTCCCACTTTGATTGATCGAACGATGCCGTGCGATCGAGCCAGCGATTCGCGACGATACCGTTTTCCGCGGGCACCGTGCCTCCACCGATTGCGGCGTGGCCCGGACCCGTCGACGTCACTGAGTGGCGCGGTCGCGCGTTCGTGAACGTTGCGCCAACGGTGGTGAAGCGCTTGAAGCCGCGCGTCGTGAAGAACGGATCGAAGCGCTGCAGATAGTCATAGCGCATCTGATCCACGGAGATCACGACGATCAGTGCCGCGGCCGCAACGACGTTCATCGATCAGTCTTTCGACATCGCGTCGATCTTGCGTTGCAGTTGTTCGCACGGCGTGCCGCCGGAGCCGATGGCTGCGCGTTCCCACGATCCGTACATCGGATTGGGGACGATGAACCAGCGCACGCCCCACCAGTCCGCGCGAGCGTTCACGAGCTGCGTGCGCTCCGCGCCGCTCTTGTCGCGCGCGTTCGCGAAGTCGTTGAGGTCATCGCCGAGGAGGAGGAGCACGCGATAGGTGCTAGCGACGAATGCGCGACGCTCGGTCTTGTCACTGCCTTTGAACGTGCCTTTGCCGCGCGTGAGCAGCGTGTCGACGTTCGGATCGAGCGGATAGCCGAGGCGTTCGAGATTCGCGCGCGTGCCGGGCTCCTCTTCAGGGAAGTCGCGATTGGTGATGTAGAACGGCGTCACGCCGCGGCTCTTCGCGTACGCGAGAAACTCTGCTGCGCCCGGAACACTCTTCGCCGCGCCTTCGTCGACCCACTGCTTCCAGAGCGTCTCGTCGTACGTCTTGCCCGCGCGAATCGCGCGCACTTCGTATTCGACGTTGTCGATCGACGTTTCGTCGAGGTCGAGGATGATCGCAGGCGGTTGTGCGGGCGTCGTCGCGCTGTCTTCCGGCGTGCCGATCCACGACGGATCCGCGAGTGCGGCGTCGAGTGAGCGTCGCGCGGCGCTGAACGTCGAGAGTGCGGCGGCGCGGTATTCGGCGGAGGTGTCGACCCAGAGCACCGCGTTCACGAGCTGATGTCCGGGATTGCACTGCGGCGTCGCGGGAGGCGTGATGGTCGCGGTCGGCGCGACGACGGCGGGTGGCGTCGTCGTGGTGCAGGCGATGAGGGAGAGCGTGACGACAGCGAGCAGCGTGCGATGCATTCGAGTCCTCCGCGAGTTGCAAGCAAAAGAAAAGGCCGCCCGTTTCCGGGCGGCCTTCCTTTTACCTCAGGTTGCGAAGAATGTTTAGAACGAGACGCGGAGTCCGAGGCGACCCTGCCAGCGCGAACGGATGTCGTTCGTACCGGTGGTGAACAGCGAGTCCGCGTTCCAGCGGCCGGTGGCCGACTCACGATAGGTGATGACGGTCTGGCCCTGGGCGTTGGTGGAGGTCGAGTAGCTCGCGATGGCGATGTTCTGGTTCGCGATCGAGCGCACCGTGCCGTAGTCGCTGTTGATGAGGTTCAGCGCGTTGAGCACGTCGAAGGTGATGCCGGTCTCGACGCCGAAGGCAGTGAAGCCGAGCTCGTAGTGGAAGTCGAGCTGGCGGTTCCACGGCTCCTGGAACTCGTAGCGGTCGGTGATGCGGCCGCCCGGAGCCTGAACGCCGAAGCGCGACATGAACTCGCGGAAGATTTCCGACGCGTTCTCGGTGCGGGTCGTGCCGTCCGGGAGCGTCAGAACGCGCGTCGACTGGCCGTTCGCGAACTGGTAGACGACGTTCTGCGTGGTGGCCGGGATGTAGAGAAGATCGTTCGACGCGTTGCGATCGTTGTTCGCGTCGTTGCCGAGGAGCATCGAGAACGGACGACCGGCCTGCATGTTGTAGTAGAGGCCGAAGTTGTGCGAGATCGGGCCCGTGCGGAAGTCATACGACATGTTCGCATTGAGGCGCTGTTCGATCTCGAACGCGGAGTTGGAGAGGTCGTCGTTGAAGATGTCGCCCTTGGTGTGGCGGAAGCGCCAGTTGGAGACGGCGCGGCTCGAGGTCGCGTCGAACGCCGACTTCGCATCCTGCCATGCGTAACCCGCGCCGATCGTGAGACCGTTCGCGTACGGGCGCTGGAGCTGGAGGGTGGCGGTGAGGTCGCGGCCGCGATCGGTGTTGCTCAGGAGATACGCGTCGGCGATCTGCGTGGAGTCGACTTTGGCGTACGTCGGACGTCCGTCGACGGCGTTCGTGCCGACCTGACGGTTGTTGACGTTGTAGTAGAAGACGTCAGCCTGGGTCTTGGAGTAGACGGCTTCGGCCGAGCCACGGATGCCCCAGAAGAGCTCGCGGTCATAGCCGAGGGTGGCGCGAAGAACGCGCGGGAACTCGAAGTCCGGATCGATCAGGTCGACCGTGAGCGTGCCCGGCGCGCCCGGGGTTCCGACGTTGCGCGGCTGCGCGGCCGGATCCGGGTTGTAGGCCGGAACGGCGCAACCGGCGGACGCGAGGCAGGTCAGCGAGATCTGCTCGACGCCGGTGCCGGCGTAGGCGTTGGAGACCCACACGAACGGCGTGCGGCCGGCGAAGATGCCGAGACCACCGCGAACCTGCTGGCTGCCACCGAGGTTCCAGTTGAAGCCGAAGCGCGGGGAGATGACGGGATCTTCAGACGGGGTGACGTCGGTGCGGTAGCCCGGGAGCGCGGCGGCGACGATCGGGTTGGCCGACGGGCTGTCCGGATAGCGGGGCATGTCGGCGCGGAGGCCGAGGGACAGCGTGAGGTTGTTGTTCACGCGCCACGAGTCGTTGACGTAGAAGCCGAGCTGTGCGGCCTCGAAGGACGTCGGACGGAGCGGGTCATTGCCGGTCGCGTAGGTGATGCGGTACTCGGTCGGGCGGTTCGCTTCGAACGCGGCCACGGCGGAGTCGATTGCGGTCGTACCCTGCGGCAGCGGGTTGGCCGAACCGAAGAAATACGCGCCGAATGCGTCGGACTGGAAGAGGTTCACGAACTCGAAGAATTCGTTGTGCGTGCCCATGACGATCGTGTGCGATCCGCGAACCAACGTGAAGTCGTCGGTGAGCTCGAGGACGTCCTGGTCGAGGGCGTTGGCGCCGGAGAAGCGCTCGGTGCCCGCGGCGATCGTCGCGTTCTGCGCGGCGCCACCGATTTCGATCGAGGAGACCGCGACCGGAACGGCGCGCTTGTCGCGGATGGTCTGGTAGCCGATGCGCGCTTCGTTGTACGCATTGGCGGTGAAGACGCTGTTCAACTGGGCGACGGTGGAGTTGGTCTCGTCAGCCTGGTTGTAGTTGGTGGTCGGGAAGGTGAAGCGGGAGGTGGTGCGGGTGCCGAGGACGTCGCGGCCGGCGTCGACGTAGTTGTGGCGCAGCGTGAGCTGGTGGTTGCCGGCGTTGAGGTCGAGGCGGCCGAACAGCGTGTCGCTGTTCGTCTCCGCATTGATGTCGTCGAGCGTGCCCGGATCGTAGTTGTAACGAGCCTTGAGCAGGTCGCTGACCTTGACGATGTTGTTCTTGAGGTTGGCCGGATAGCCCGGATCGTTCGGGAAGGTTCCGCTCGGCGCGCTGCGGCGGTTGATCTCGCCGCTGACGAAGAAGAACAGGCGATCGCGCATGATCGGACCGCCGATGCGGCCGCCGTACTGATCCTGGTCGAACTTCGTGTACGGAACGTCGCGCGGGCCGTCGCCGATGAGGCTCTCGTTGCGGGTCGAGCCGAAGACCGAGCCGCTCCAGTCGTTCGTTCCCGAGCGGGTGATGGCGTTGATGCCGCCACCGGTGAAGCCGCCCTGGCGGACGTCGTACGGGGAGACGACGAGCTGCAGTTCCTGAATCGCGTCGAGGGAGATCGGCTGGGCGTCCGTCTGGCCGCCCGGCGTGCCGGTGTCGGCGAGACCGAACAGGTCGTTGTTCACGGCGCCGTCGATCTGGATCGAGTTGTAGCGGTTGTTGCGGCCGGCGACGTTCACGCGCGTGGAGGTGACGTCGGTCGGGTCGACACGGAAGTACGGGTTGGTGCGGGCGAAGTCCTGCAGCGAGCGGTTGACCGTCGGCAGGTTCTGGATCTGCTCCTCACCGACTTCCGAGGTGGAGCCGGTGCGGTTCGGGTTGATGATCGGGTCGACGTCTGCCGTGACCGTGATCGTTTCCGAAACCGTGGCCAGCGCCAGCGTGATGGGCACTTCGGCGGTGGCGCCGAGGTTGACCTGCACGCCGTTGACCGTCGAGGTCTTGAAGCCCTCGAGGTTCGCGGTGACGGTGTACGGACCACCAGCGCGGGCGTTCGGGATGTTGAAACGGCCATCGGCGCCGGTCACGTCGCTGTAGCGCGTGCCGGTCGGAACGTGGACCGCTTCAATCGTGACGCCGGGCAGCGCGCTGCCATCGGCGGTAACCACGCCGGCGAGATTGCCGTTCGTGATCTGAGCCTGGGCGAGTGGCGCAAGGGCCATGATCGCGAGGCTCAGCAACATAAATAAACGACGGGGAAGGGACATAGATCCTCCTGACGGATTGATTGCTGAGTTCGGGAACCGCTACCGTGAACGAGGCGGCGCGGATTGCAAAACGAATCGTAAATCTACGCGAGCGTTCCGTCTAGCCGGAGACGCGTGAAGACTGCGCAAAAATGGCAGGGAGAGCAGCAGGGGGCGAAGAAGTTTTCAACGAGCCGTTGCCGTCAAGACAGTTTTTCGCCCCGAGCGATAAAAAAGAGGCGGACCGGAGTCCGCCTCGATGATCAGAAACTCTTGAGGAACGCGTCGTTCGACGGAAACTTCTGGAGTCGCTCGAGCAACATCTTCATTGCGGTCATCGGATCGGTGCCCGCGAGTGCACGCCGCAGCGTGTGCATTTTCGTGAGCACCGCCGGCGGCAGCAGTTTCTCTTCCTTGCGCGTACCGGTCTGGCCGATGTTCATCGCGGGGAAGATGCGGCGCTCGAAGAGTCCGCGATCGAGCACGATCTCGGTGTTGCCCGTGCCCTTGAACTCCTGAAAGATCACCTCGTCCATGCGCGAGCCGGTGTCGATCAGCGCCGTGGCGATGATGGTCAGCGATCCCCACTCCTCGGCGTTGCGCGCCGCGCCGAAGAAGCGTCGCGGCTTCTCCATCGTGCGCGCGTCGATGCCGCCGGAGAGGATCTTGCCCGAGCCGCGCTGCTCGTTGTTGTACGCGCGCGACATGCGGGTGATCGAGTCGCAGAGGATGACCACGTCCTGCTTGATCTCGACGAGGCGGCGTGCGCGCTCGAGGATGATCTCGGCGAGATGAATGTGGCTCTCGGCGTTTTCGTCCGAGCTCGACGCCACGACTTCACCCTTCTCGACGCTGCGGCGGAAGTCCGTGACTTCCTCGGGACGCTCGTCCACGAGCAGCACGAACAGGATCACCTCGGGATGATTGAGGTTGATGCCGTGCGCGATGTCCTTGAGGAGCGTCGTCTTGCCGGCTTTCGGCGGCGCGACCACGAGGCAGCGCTGCCCTTTGCCGATCGGCGCGAGCAGATCGAGGACGCGCGTCGTGAGTCGCTCGGGCTCGGTCTCGAGCTTGAACATCTCGTTCGGATCGATCGAGATCAGCTCCGAGAACGGACGCCGCGAATCGCGGTACTCCTCGAGCGCCATCCCTTCGACCGTCTCGAGCCCGACGAGCTCGAGTCCGTTTCCGGTGCGGCGCGCGGAGCCGCCGATCAGCAGGCCGGCCTGAAGGTGCAGACGCTCGATGAACGAGCGCGGCACGATCGTGTCGCCCTGTTGCGGGTAGTAGTTGTTGGCGGGATCGACCAGAAGGCCGGCGCCATTCTGTTTGATGAAGAGGACGCCACTCGCCGGGACGAGCTCGGCGGGGTTGATGTCGATCGGAGCCGGCGAGCCGTTCTCCTGCGGCATCGGACGGCTTCCGCCGCTCGTGCCTTCTCGTCCTCTGCCACGTCGCGAGCGGCGGCGGCGTCCACGCTGGGCGCCTCCACCCCCGCCACTGTACTGGCCGGATGCTTCGTTACCTGGTGCCGGGCTGTTTCCGTTTGCCGAGGGCTGCTGCCCGTCGGCGCCGGTACCGCCCGTGCGGCGTCTGCGGCGACGCCGCTTACGCGGAGTGCGATCGTCTGGTGTCATGCGAACTCGTTCAATGCCCTATAAATGAGCGTTCACCTGCGAAATCCCTGGGAGCGCCGACGACGTCGGGGCGGAGAGTCAAGTCTCAACGCCCGGCGGGATGATGCCTAACGCATGATCGTCGCGCGAGGTGCGGACGTAGTATCGGAAAGTCGGTCGAGAAATGCAAGCGGGTTCGTAGGAAGGGTGTCTCTCCCTCGTTCCCACTGACAACGGACAACCACTTGTGCCAGAATCACCACTCTCAACCCAATACAGTCAATGGGCCTTCACGTACATGTCTGAAAACATTCTCGTTGTCGAGTACGAGCCTCGCTATACAGACCGCGTGAAGCAGGCGCTGGTCGGCCAGCCGTTTACGCCGATGTTCGCCCGCGACGGCGAAGAGGCGATCAAAGCGCTGGACACCGACTCATCGCCCAAGCTGATCGTGCTGTCCTCCGTCGTGCCGAAAATCAGCACGACCGAACTGATTCGCGCCATCCGCGGACGCAAGCCACTTCAGGAAACGCCGATCCTGCTGACGGTGTCCGGCTACAACGGGAAGAGTCCGAAGGCGGACGCACAACGCGTCGGCGCCTCCGACATTCTCCCGAAGCCGTACAGCGAGACCGAGTTTCTCGGCAAGATTCAGCAGATCCTCGGCATCCGCACTCCCACCGGCGGCCAGGTCACGTCGGACGAACTGTTCGGCGATCTGATCGACGACGACAAGCCGGCGAAGCGCACGAGCCCCGGCACGCAAAGCAGCAAGCAGTCCGCCGAAGTCGACAAGATGCTCGCCGACACGCTCGGCGGCATGATGCCCAAGAAGCGCGACACGTCGTCCATGCCGACGCAGACCGGCTCGCAGCCAGTGCCGAAGAAGTCGTCCGCCGATTTCGACAAGGTGCTCTCCGACACGCTGTCGGGTCTCGAAAAGAACGCACGCAGAACCACAGGCAGCGGCAGCGCGCCAGCGCCGAAGCCCGCGTCGCAGGAACCGTCGACGCAGATTCAAACGCCGACCGGCGGCAATCCGAAGTTCAACACCGAACGGATGTCGGCCTACGTGCCGGATCGCGTTCCGGTCTCGCAGCCGGTGTTTCCCAGCGCGCCGCCGGAGCCGCCGCGCATCGAACGCGCCGAGGCGTCGATCGATGCGGATGAAACGGTCATTGAAGGTGTGAAGTTCGGGCAGTACGTGCTCGTCGAGAAAATCGCGACGGGCGGGATGGCCGAAGTCTGGAAGGCCTACATGCGTGGCGTGGAAGGCTTCCAGAAAATCGTCGCGATCAAGAAGATCCTGCCGCACCTTTCCGACAATCAGGACTTCATCGAGATGTTCATCGATGAAGCGAAGCTCGCGGCGCAGCTCAACCACAACAACATCATCCACATCTACGACCTCGGAAAGATCCAGAGCTCGTACTACATCGCGATGGAGTACATCGATGGCTTCGATCTGAAGACCATCCTCCGCCGCGGCACCGAGCGCGATCATCCGATGACCGTGGAACTCGCGCTCTTCATCGCATCGAAGATCGCAGCGGCGCTCGACTACGCGCATCGCAAGAAGGATTTCGAAGAGAAGGAGATGGGCCTCGTTCATCGCGACGTGTCGCCGCAGAACGTGCTCATCTCGCAGGAAGGCGACATCAAGCTGTGCGACTTCGGCATCGCCAAGGCGGCGTCGAAGGCTTCGCACACGCAGGCCGGCGCACTCAAAGGCAAGCTGCAGTACATGGCGCCGGAACAGGCGTGGGGCCGCAACATCGATCGCCGCTCGGATATCTTCGCGCTGGCCACGTGTCTCTTCGAGATGCTGACCAATCGCAAGCTGTTCACCGGCGACAACGAGTTGTCGATCCTCGAGCAGGTGCGCGAGGCGCGCGTGCAGCCGCCGTCGCTCTACAACGATGAAGTGACGCCCGAGATCGACAAGATCGTCATCAAGGCGCTGCAGAAGGATCCGGCGAATCGTTATCAGACCGCGGGCGAGATGGCGCGCGATCTCGACGCGATTCTCTACAGCTTCCGCCCGACGCCGACCAGCGCCGATCTTGCGATCTACATGCATCGCCTCTCCAGCCCGGAGCCGATCATCGAGCAGGCGCCCGAGGTGCAGGAACCCGAGCCGGAACCGGCGCCGGCGCTTTCGCGCATGTCGGCACCGCCGGTCGTTCCGGCGATGGCGCCGATCGCGCCAGTAGCCGCACCCGTGATGGCAGCAGCACCGATGGCCGCGGCAGCAGCGCCGGCACACGCGCCGGCAGTCGCATCGTCGGCGTCGTACGGCGACATCCCCGAGCCGGTGAAACGCAAATCGTCCGGCGCGATGATCGGCATCATCGTCGGCGTGCTCGTCGCGATCGGCGGCGCCGCATTCGTGCTGACGCGTCCGAAAGCCGCGGCACCCGCGGCGACGACTGCCTCCGGCACTGTCGCGCCGAATCCTGCCGCAACGCAGACGCTCGTCCCCGCCGCCGCAGTCGCGGGAACCACCGCGACGACCGGCACGACCGCGACGACGCAGACCGGCATCGACGCGTCGCTCGTCGACGCTGAAGTGCAGAAGCGCATGGCTGCGGAGCGCGCGCGTCTCGACGCGCAGTTGCGCGCGCAGACCACGACGCAACCCGCAACGCAGACCACCGCACCGGCTCGCCCCGCTCCGACTCCGGTACAGACCGCGTCGGCTCCGGCGCCCGCGCCGGTGCAGCAGCAACCCGAGACGCGTCCGGAGCCAGCTCCGGCGCGCAACGATCCGCCGCCGCAAGTGGCGGAGTCGCGTCCGGAGCCGGCGCGCTCGCAGCCCGCAGTGGAGCGCGCCCGCGAAGGCGATCTCGTCGCGGCGGGAACGGCCGGCCTGATTCCGCCGCGCATCACGCGCCGCGGCACGGTTCCGTATCCGCCGATGGCGCGCAATCAACGCATTCAGGGAACAGTGATCACGAGCGTGCTCGTGTCCGAAACGGGATCGGTGCTCGACGTGCGGATCATCCGCGGCATCGGCCGGCCGGTCGGTCTCGACGAGGCCGCCGAGCAGGCGATGCGCCGCTCGACGTTCGCACCGGGAACCAAGGACGGCGTGCGCGTGCGCTCGTGGCTCACGGTGCCTGTCGAGTTCAAGCTATGATCCGCAACGGTTTGAGGGAGGGATAGCAGATGCCGGTTCTGACAGACCAGCAACG
This sequence comes from Thermoanaerobaculia bacterium, assembly GCA_036383875.1. Taxonomy (GTDB): domain Bacteria; phylum Acidobacteriota; class Thermoanaerobaculia; order Gp7-AA8; family Gp7-AA8; genus QHVT01. Next base: position 20,183 of record DASVNL010000241.1, on the reverse strand, counting down.
CAAGTTTTACGAGACGACGCTTCAGGTCACGAAGCAGGAAATCAGCGATCTGAAAGATTCGATCGAGGAAGAGCTCGCGAAAGTGAAAGATCGCATTGCCGAGTTGCAGTCGGCGATCAACGCCTCGAAGCAGATGTACAGCGCCGCGTGCTCTCGCCTCGGCGTGGCCAACGATCTCGACGACGATGACGGCGGCGAGTCCTAAGACTCCCGCTCGCGTCTCCTGCAACCGCGGCTCGATGCCGCGGTTTCGCTTTTAGGGAGTTGTTCATGCGCGCATCGCTCGCTCTGTGCCTGCTGTTGTTGCTCTCCGCCTGTCGCGAGCAGCCCACCGCGTCGCCGATTCACGACGACCTCGGACGCAGCGTCTCCATGCCGTCGCGCGTCACGCGCGTGGTCACGCTCGCGCCGAACCTCACCGAGATCGCGTTTGCAATCGGCGCGGGCGAGAAAATCGTCGGCACCGATGACGTTTCGAATTACCCAGGCTCCGCGCTGAATCTGCCGAAAGTCGGCGGCATGCAGCCGAACATCGAGAAGCTCATCCAGCTCAAGCCGGACCTCGTGCTCGCGTCGACGGAAGGCAATCATCCGAACCTCGCACGCGCGCTCGAAGCCGCGAAGATTCCGTTGTACGTCGTGCGCACCGATCGTCTCGCGGAGATCGCACCGGCGATGAAGCGCATCGGACAACTCCTCGACGCGCCGGGCACGGACGACGCGATTCGCGATCTCGAAGCCGCGATCGCGGCGCAGAAGCGCATGCGCAGCAATGGCACTCGCATCTTGTTCGCGGTGTGGACCGATCCGCTCTACGTTGCCGGTCGCGAGACGTTCATGGACGATCTCTACACGCTCACGGGCGCGCAGAACGCCGTACCGCTGAACGGCTGGCCGCAGTATTCGCTCGAGTCGTTCGTCGCTACGCCGCCGCAGCTTTTTCTTTATCCGAAAGGCTCGGTGACGGAAGAGCAGGTGAAGGCGTTGTTCGTGCGCGCGCCGAACATTCACGCGAAAATCGTCGCCGTCGATCAGGACATTTTTCAGCGTCCCGGCCCGCGCGTCGCGGAAGCAGCGAAGGCTTTGAATGGGATACTGGATGAATCGGGAGGCGCTCCATGACCCGTTTCCACATCGCCCAGGTCAACATTGCCCGCATGCGCGAGCCGCTCGAGAGTCCGGTGATGGCTCCGTTCGTCGCGCGACTCGATGAGCTCAACGCGCTCGCGGACGTGAGTCCCGGCTTCGTCTGGCGCTTGATCGAGAGTGAGGGGAACGCGACGTATTTGCGCCCATACGATGACGACCGCATTCTCTTCAACCTCTCGGTGTGGGAGTCGGTCGAACAGTTGAAGGAATACGTCTACAAGACCGCGCACGCCGAAGTGCTGCGCCAGCGTCGCGACTGGTTCGAACACTTCGACGGCGCGATGCTCGCGCTGTGGTGGGTTCCGGCCGGACACATCCCGAGCGTCGACGAGGCGAAGAAGCGCCTCGCGCATCTCGAAGAGAAAGGTCCGTCGCAGTACGCGTTCACGTTCCGCACGATCGAGCCGCCGGACGCGACGTTCCTCTCCGCGCTCGACTGGTCCGCGTTCCAGCCCTGTCCATCGGCCGTCTGATCGATCCGCCTGTGACTCGCGCCTTCGTCATTCTCGCGGTGCTGCTGCTCGTCGCGCTCGCGCTCGGAATGCTGTTCGGTGCGACGCGCGTCTCGTTCGACGACGACACGGCGCGCACGATCCTGTTGCAGATCCGGCTGCCGCGCGTGTTGCTCGCCGCGGTGATCGGCGCGACGCTCGCCGTCGCAGGCGTCACGTTCCAAACACTTCTTCGCAACCCACTCGCCGATCCTTTCATCCTCGGCGTCTCCGGCGGCGCCGCTGCCGGCGCTGCAGTCGCGACCGCGTTGCGATGGTCGCGCATTCCGGGACTCGTCGAGCTCGTGGCGTTCGCAGGTGCGATCGGCGCGACGGCCGCGGTCTTCCTGCTCGCACGGCGCCGCGATCACACGGATCCGACGCGCCTGCTGCTGTCCGGACTCGTGCTCAACGCGTTCTTCTCCGCGATCATCCTCATCGCGTTCGCACTGTCGCGCGACGCCGATCTCACGGGCGCGCTGCGCTGGATGATGGGCACGCTGTTCGGTGCGGAATGGCAAAACGTGATCCTCGTCTCGTCGCTGCTCGTCGTCGCGATGATCGTGCTGATCTTCATCGCGAACGATCTGCGCCTCCTCGCATTCGGCGAAGAAGATGCGAAGGCGCGCGGCGTCGAAGTGGAGCGCGTGAAGTTGATCGGCTTCGCCGTTGCGTCGATCGCGACCGGCGCGGCCGTCGCGGTGAGCGGGATCATCGGCTTCGTCGGTCTGCTCGTGCCGCATCTGATTCGCCTCGTGTGGCGTCGCGACTTTCGCTTTCTGCTGCCGCTCTGCGCGATCGGCGGCGCGACGCTGCTCGTGCTCGCCGATGTCTGCTCGCGCGTGATCGTGACGAGCTCGGAGTTGCCGGTCGGCGCATTCACCGCAATCCTTGGGGTCCCATTCTTTTTGTCTCTGCTGCGGAGGGCGCGCTGATGCTCGCGCTCGCTCGCGTGTCGTACGCATACGCCCGCGGAGAAGGCGTCCGCGACGTAAGCCTCACCCTCGGCGAACAACAACTCGTCGCGCTCACCGGTCCGAACGGGTCGGGAAAATCGACGCTGCTGAAGATGATGGCGCGCGTGTTCTCGCCGCTGTCCGGCGAGCTGCGATTCGAAGGACGGCCGCTGTCGCAGTGGCAGGCGAAGGAGTACGCGCGACGCGTCGGCTATCTGCCGCAGGAACCCGATCCCGCATTTCCGATGCGCGCGCTCGACGTCGTCGTCTCCGGACGCGCCCCGTACCTCGGCCGCTTCGCATGGGAAACGGATCGCGACTGGGACGAAGCGCGCAACGCGTTGTCGCTTTGCGACGCGGAACATCTCGCCGATCGCTACCTCGACGAGATGAGCGGCGGCGAGCGCAAACGCGTCTTTCTCGCGCGCGTGCTCGCTGGGACGCCGCGCCTGATCCTGCTCGACGAGCCGCTGGCCGCGCTCGATCTGTCGCACGTGCAGCAGTTCTCGCAACTTCTGCGCGACGTCGTCGATCGCACGGGCTGCACGGTGATCTTCGCCGCGCACGATCTGAATTGGGCGGCCGCACACAGCGATCGCATGCTGGTGATGCAGAACGGCGCGCTCGCACTCGATGCGACGCCCGCCGAAGTGCTGCGGCCGGAACGCATGCGCGAGCTGTTCGGATTCGAAGCGCACACGATCGACGTCAACGGCAAGACGTGGATCGTTCCGCGAACCTGAACGTTTACGCGGCGGACTGCGCTTCGTCGGCTTGCGTGCGCGGCGTGGCTTTCAACAACGAAAGCGCCGCGGCGACGCCGCCGAGAATCAGGCACGTGAGCCACAGCGCATTCGGATTGCGCTCGTAAATCCACGTGCCCATCAGCGGGCCGATGAGCATGCCGGACGACCACATCGTGTGCCAGAGGCCCATGTAGCGTCCGCGATAACGCTCGGGCGCGAGGCCGGTGACGTACGCGCCGGTGACGGGCGCGTAGACCATCTCGCCGAGCGTCCAGATCACGACTGATGTGACCAGCAGCGGCATCGCCGACGAGACGCCAGTCATCGCGAAGCCGATGCCCGTGAGTGCGTAGCCGAGCGCGATCAGCGGCTTCGGCGGCAAGCGCTGCGTCCACGACGTCAGCGCGAGCTCGAAGAGGATGATGATCACGCCGTTGAGCGACATCAACGAGCCGTACGCCTTCGTCGAGTAGCCGATGCTCGTGATGTGCAACGGCAGCGTCGAGTGCAACTGGAACTCGATCCACGTCAGGCAGAACGTCGCCGCGAGGAAGTAGACGAACGGGCGATTCGAAAGCGCGTGACGGATCCCTTCCGCCGGCGCCTCATCGGTCGACGAGGAACGCACGCCGTGCGGCAGGAAGAACAGCGCGACCAGTCCGAAGACGAACGACGTCGCGGCGTCGCCGAGAAAGACCCAGAGGAACGAATGCTCGGCAAGGAGGCCCGCGGTCGCGGGGCCGGCGGCGAAGCCGAGGTTGATCGCAAAGCGATACATGCCGAATGCGGCGATGCGCTGCTCGGGCTTCACGAGATCGCCGAGGAGCGCGGTCGCGGCCGGGCGATAAAACTCGCCGATGAGGCCGACGACGAACGCCAGCGACAGGATCGCGGGAAGCGTGCGCGCCTGCGACAGTCCGACCATCGCCGCGGACGAGCCGAGCATCGAGATGGCGATGGTGTGGCGGCGCCCGATGCGATCGGCGAGATGTCCGCCGATGAACGACGCGAACAAGTGACCCGCGCCGTACGAGCTCACCGCGAGTCCGGCCTGCGTCGGCGTGTAGCCGAGGCGGGTCATGTAGATCGCGAGGAACGGCATGACGAACGAGCCGAAGCGATTCACGAACGTCCCCGCGAAGAGGATCCACGCGGGACGCGGAAGCGCGCGCAGGTTCTGGGTCAGCGTCGGCACGCCGGGAGTGTACATGCCGTGAAGAACACGCGCCTCGCGGCGCGCGTTCGCATCACGCTTGCGCGGCGCAGTCGCGACAGGTGCAGCCGCCGAGGACGAAGTTCACCTTCGTGAAGGCGTACGTTGCGTCGCCGTAGACGTCGCGGACGGCGCGCTTGTAGGCCATGCAGTCCGCCGACGTGATGTCGTGTCCGGTCACCCGCGCGACGTGTTCGCCATCGAGTTTCAGACCGGAACGCGACAGGACCTGATCGAGCTTCTCGCGATCGGGACGGGCGCGCAGTTTTTCGACGTGACGGGCGATGAGGACTTCAGGCGTGGATGCCTGCATCGTCAATCCTGTTTCCGGACGATCAGCACGCAGTCGTCATCGCCGCGATGCATGCAGCGCGCGTCTTCAACCGTGATGGTCTCATTGAAGTGCTTGGCGATGCCGTGCGTGATCCCCTTGGCGACGAAGCAGAGTTTGCGCGCCGAGGTGTAATGCACTGTGACTTCGTTCGGCGCGGTGCGCGTCGCGCGCAGGTACGGCGGCGTCGAGCCGCGTTGATTGAGGCGCACGACGGTGTGGATCGTCGACTCGGTGTGTTCAATGACGTCGAGCGTGCGCCATTCCGGCTGAATCGCGCCCCAGTACATTTCGAGCAGATCGGGCGCAATGAATTCGCCGAACGCTTCGAGCAGTCCGGGCACCGGGATGCCTGTAATGGCCGAGCCGGTGGTGACGAGTGCGAAGACCTCTTCGTCGGGATAGGTTTCGAAGACGTCGTAAGTGCGGCCGGGATCGATTCCGGCCTGCGCTTTGAGGGTGTTCCACGCGCCTTCGCCCAGACGGGCGCCGACGAACTTTTCCAGCTCGACGAAGATGGTGCCGTGCATTGTTCTCTCTCCGCTTCGGAGTGTTGCACGGCTCGTGGAAAGGGAAGGCCCGACGTATGGCGGTAAATCGGTCGGGAGTTGCTGACACTCGTAGTGACGCCGCACATGCGGCGGCGTCACTACGGAATGAAATTACCGGAGTGTGAAGGTAAGCGAGTTCAACTGTGCGCCACTGGCGCCGCCGGCCACGCCGCCGTCTTTCTTGTTCCACTCGCCGCGCGTCATCACAGTGAGCGGATCGAGTTTCTTCGACGCGAGAATGCGATTGATCGCGGTCAGTTCTTTGAGCGCATTGTCGAATGCCGCATTTTTCTTCGCGAGCTCATCCGCAACGAGATCCGCCTCGGCCATCTGAGACGTGCTCGGACGTCCGTCGTAGCTATTGACCGCGCCGTACACAGACGCGATGCGCTCGCGCAGTTGTTCTTCGCCGGACAGCCAACCGCCTTCGCGCGTCGTGACGAGCGTCTTGTACGTCTCGTCGAGCTTCGAGGCGTAGTCGGTGAGTTTCTTCTTGTCGGCGCCGCTCAGTTTCTCCGCGCGCTGATTCGCAGCGTCGCGCAGTGTGCGCACGCGATCGGCGAGGAACGTGAAGTCGGCGAGCATGTCGTACAGACGATGCGCGGCTTTCTGCTGCAATGCGCGATCGTCCGCGCTGTAATTCGCGCGCGAATCCGGCACGAGGTCGATCGTCGACGTGTACGTTTCCTTGCCTTTGATGAATTTGACCGTGTATTTGCCATCGGCAGCGCGCGGTCCGTAGAACGAGCCGCCGGAAAAGACGATCGAACTGCCGGCCGGCATCTTCGGCGCCTTCATGCGCATCGGCCAGTCGACGCGATTGATGCCGCGACGTTTTCCCGCGGGCAGCGTCGACAGCAGCGTGCCGTTCGAGTCATAGACCTCGATTTTCGACTCGCCGACGATGTGGCGCTTCTTGAGGTAATACGTGATCGACGCGACATCATCCAGCGCGCCGGACGCAAACAACGCATCGCCTTCCGAACGCTGTTCGTATTGCGGAATGCGCAATACCGACGGCCTAGACGCGAGCATGACGACGTCTTTCTGCAACGCGTCGGGCGTCAATGCGCGCAGCGGCGTGATGTCGTCGACGATGTAGATGCCGCGGCCGTGCGTGCCGATCACCGCGTCGGCGGTGACGGGATGCAATTTCACGTCATTGACCGGCACGGGCGGGAAATTCTCTTTGAATTGCGCCCAATTTTTGCCGGCGTCGAGCGAAATGTATAAACCGCTCTCTGTGCCCAGGAACAAAAGGTTCGGATTGACGAGATCTTCGCGGACGACGTGCGCGAATCCGCGAACGTCGGCCGTCGCGAGTTGCTCCCACGTTTTGCCGGCGTCGCGCGTGCGATAGACGTAGGTCTTCATGTCGCCCGTGCGATGTCCGTCGAAGGTCGCGTAGGCCGTGTTCTCGTCGAAATGCGACGGCTCGACGCGCGACACCCACGTGCGCGCCGGCAGGTCCTTCACGTTTGCGACGACGTTCGTCCACGTCTTACCGCCGTCGCGCGTGAATTGCAGGTTTCCGTCGTCCGTGCCGACCCAGACGACGTCGGCATTCTTCGGCGACTCGGCGATGGTGATGATGGTGTTGTAATTCTCGGCGCTCGAATTGTCGGGCGTGAGGCCGCCGGAGAAGACCTGCTTGCTCTTTGCGGAGTCGGTCGTGAGGTCGCCGGAAATGCGCTCCCACGTATCGCCGAAATCCTTCGAGCGCATCAGATATTGAGCGCCGAGGTAGATCGTTCCTTTTTGCGTGGGACTGGTGACGATCGGGGTGTTCCAGTTGAAGCGGAGCTTCGATTCGTCTTTCTTCGCGTACGGATAAATCTCTTTCGATTCCCCGGACGAACGGCGGAAGCGCACCATGCGGCCGCCCTGCGATTCGAGATAGACGACGTCGGGATCGACGGTGTCGTTCGCGACCGCGAATCCGTCGCCGCCGCCGATCGAGCGCCAGTGGTGATTCGACACGCCGCCCGGCCCTTGCGACGCCGCCATCCACGTGCCGTTGTCCTGCAATCCGCCGTAGACGTTGTACGGCGTCTCGTGATCGAAATTGACGTGATAGAACTGCGAGACCGGCAGGACGTTGAGATGTCGCCAGTGCTGGGCGCGATCGACGGATTGATAGACGCCGCCGTCCGTGCCGAGGACCATGACGTTCGGGTCTTTTGGATGAATCCACAGTGCGTGATGGTCGGAGTGCACGCTGCCGCCGCCCATTCCGCCTGCAGTGAACGTCTTGCCGCCGTCTTCACTGAACGTCAGCGAGAGTCCGGGTTTGTAGACGCGATTGTGGTCTTTCGGGTCGACGGCGAGGTGCGCAAAGTAGAACGGGCGCACCTGGATATTGAAGCCGTCATTCATTTCCTTCCAGTGCTCACCGAGATCGTCGGAGCGATACAGCGCGGTTTTCTTCGCCTCGACGAGCGCATAGACGGTGCTCGGACGCGACGGCGCGACTGCAACCGCGATGCGTCCGAATTCGCCGGACGGCAATCCGTTCGTCAGTTTCTGCCACGTCTCGCCACCGTCGCGCGACCGGTACAACGCGCTGCCCGGTCCGCCGGAGCGGAAGAAATTCGGCTGGCGGCGGTAATCCCACATGCCGGCGTACAGAATGTTCGGCTCGCCCGGATCCATGGAGAAATCGGAGCAGCCGGTGTTCTGATCGACGTACAGGACTTTCTTCCAGGTCTTGCCGCCGTCCGTGGTGCGAAAGACGCCGCGTTCTTCATTGGCGTTCCACGCATGACCGGTCGCGCAGACGAAGGCCGTGTCGGATTTCTTCGGGTCGATCGCGATTTTCGCGATGTGCTCCGTTTCCTTCAGTCCGACATTGGTCCACGTCGCACCGGAGTCGGTGCTCTTGTAGACGCCGTCGCCGACGGACACGCTGTTGCGCACGCACGATTCACCCGTGCCCGCCCACACAGTGGATGATTTCGACGGGTCGATGGCGATCGCGCCGATGGATTGATTGTTCTCGTCGAAGACGGGCTTGAAGGTCGTGCCGCCATCGGTCGATTTCCAGATGCCGCCGCTGGCCGCGCCGACGTAAATCGTCGACGGCGAATCAGCGGTGCCGTCAATGGCCGCAATGCGTCCGCCCATGACCGCCGGGCCAATGGACCGCGCGCGCAATCCGCCGAGGGTCGACGAATCGAGCTTGAGGTCTTCTTGTGCGACGAGGGGAAACGTGAGGAGGAGGGTTGCGAGGATTCTGCGCAATCGAGAGCTCCTTATAAATGGATTGAGGATTGAGGATTGCGGATTGAGGAGCTCTCGGGAGCGCCTAATCCACAATTCTCAATCCTCAATCCTCGATCCCGTGAGGCTTACTGCTTCACGGCTTCAGGTGCGGCTTTCTTTTCGGGCATTTTGAACGCGGCGTCTTCGACGGCGGCGTTCAGCTCGACCTTCTCGATCGTGATGACCTGGCCGCCGGGCATGCCCTTGGCCTTGGACTCGATGGAGAAGGGGAAGAGCAGGCCTTCGACTTCCTGGTAGTTGCCGATGACGGTCTCGGTCTCGACGTCCTGACCCTGGACCTTGCGCTTCGACTCGATCTTGATCTCGAGGAACGACTCGGCGTCGACATAGACGACGCTCTCGGTGCCTTCTTTGGTCACGAGCTTGACCTTGTACGCGGGCGTGCCTTCGACGTCGGCCTTGCCGAGGAGCTCGACGGTGTTGCCTTTCTTCGCGTAGTCGACGAACGGACCATCGAAGTCAGCCTGTTCTTTCGCGGACTTCAGATCATCGCCCGACATCGCCTCGGGGTCCTTCTTGCCCATGAACGGCATCACGGCCCAGCCGGTCGTACCGTCGTACGCCTGCGTCGCGGTCATGCCCTGGATCGTGAAGTCGACCTTCATCTGCTCCGGGCGCTTCTTCGTCATCACGAACGGCGCTTCCATCGGGCCGAACGACATCTTGCCCGTGAACTTCATCGACTTCACGGCGCGCATCTTCTCCAGCCCGCCCTTCGCCTCGGCGTTCTTCGCGAGGATCTCGTCGACCGTGAGCTCCGCGGCCTGCATCGAGACGGCAAAGAGCAGAGCTGCCGCGAGTGTCAGTGTCTTACGCATGGTGATTCTCCTTTTTGGACGATATGCGACTGGATTGTACGTTCGGCGCCCCCGATTGTTGCCGTCACGCCCTCAGGCTGGGCCGAATCGGGGGGCTCGCGGGACGAACGCCCGCGTCGCGACTACGGAGCGAGCTCTTCGGCGGCGTTGAGGAATCGCTCGATCAGCGCGCCGTCGAACTGCGTTCCGGCGCCTTCACGCAGACGCTGCAGTGCCTGTGCGCGCGAGATCGGCGCCTGATACGTCTGGTGCGACGTCATCGCGACCCACGCGTCGGCGATCTGCAGGATGCGCGCGGCGAGCGGAATCTGCGGGCCGCTGAGACGGCTCGGGTAGCCCTTCCCGTCGACGCGCTCGTGATGCCGCAACACGGCCTGCGCGACTTCCGCGCCGAGCAGCGGCTCGACGAGCGCCGCACCAACGACCGGATGCTCCGCGAGTCCGCGCATTTCTTCAGCCGTCAGATTGATCTTGCGATAGAGGCGTTGATAGTCGAGGAGGCGCAGACCGACGTCGTGCACGAACGCCGCGAGTCGCACGGTTTCGACTTGTGCAGGCGGCAGCTCGAGGTGCTTCGCGAAGCGGTGCGCGATCGTCGCGACTTCGCGACAGTGATCGGCGAGCTCGGGATACTTTTCGAAGTCGGGCTCGACGATCATCTCCGCGATCGTCTGGCGGTCGTTGCGCGACGTGCCGGTGAGCGCGGATTCGATCGCCTGTTCGATCTGACGCAGGAACACTTTGAGCGATCGCTGCGCCTGTGGATCGGGCGCGCGGTCGAAGGCGAACGTCAACACGAGACCTTCGACGCCGTGCACGGTGACCGGCGCGCTGACGATCGGTCCGGTCGTCTCGATCGGCGCGGGGAGCACGCCGAACGGATACGCGATCTGCGGACGAAGCATCAGGCGCAGTTGATTCGTGCGCTTCAGCCAGCCGTCGAGATGCGTCTGCAGTTTCTCGACTGCCTCGTCCGAGAGCGTCGAGCGCGCGACGATGAACTGCGGGTTGTTGATGTGACCGACGGCAGTGAAGCAGCCGATGATCGCGTTGGGAATCGCGAGCGACGCGGGGAGCAGCAGCCGCACGATGTCGAGCTCCGATTCGCCGAGCATCTTGCGAAACGCGGTCTGTTGCGTGTGTTGCCGTTTGGAGAGGAACTGGCGCGCGCTTTCGATCGCCTTCATCGCGTCGCCGGAGAACACTTGTCCCGACACTGCGACCGCGGCGCCGGTCTGCACCGCGGGACCGCGCGAGAAGGTCATCGGCGGAGGCGTCTGCAGGTTCGACGCGCGCGCGGGCGACGGCTCTTCGACGAGCGCGATCGGCGCGAGTCCGAAGAGATTGTTCGCGGCAAGGAGGTCGATCATCTGATCGGCGATGCGACGCGCGGCCTCGGCATCGGCGTTCTCGAACGGTTTCTTGCCCGCCTTGTCGCGCATGTCGATGAAGCCGATGAGGCGGCCGCGCGAGAAGAGCGGCGTCGCGAGCATGCGATCGTTGCCCTGGCGGAAGAGCATTTCCGCGAAGCGCTGATCGGTGCCGAGGCCGTTGACGAAGAACGAATTGCGCTTCACGACCAGGCGATCGACGAGGTCGTCGTTCGCGTTGACGGTCTTGCGATCGGCGACGTTGTACTGGTAGCTCGTCACGACCTCATACGTTTTGTCGTTGAGGTTGCCGGTGGCGGAGAGATAGAGCGCGGCTTTCGTGGCGTGCACGTGCTCGACGCAGCCGTAGAGAATCTGCTTGAGCTGAGCCTCGATACGTTTGACTTCGGAAAGCATTTTGGACGCCGCGATTGTACCTATTCGAATTCGAATCGCACGCGTAGTCGTGCGTGACCAAGGAAAGCGCCGAGGATCGTGCCGCTGGTGTTCCAGATCACGTCGTTGATGTCGGCAACGCGTGAAGGAAGGAAGTACTGCCAGGCCTCGATCCCGAGCGTGAACGAGAAGCCGAGCAGGATCGTGAGGATGTACGTCTGCATCGTCGGCCGCTCGATTCCGTACAGCGTGATGAACGTGAAGAAGCCCCACGGCACGAACAGCAGCACGTTCGCGATCATCGGCACGACGATCAGCGTGAGCACGTGCGTGGAGATCGGCTTCACCGCGAGACGCCGTGCGAGATAGCGCAGATCGTCGAACGGAATCGGATCGAAGTTCTCATAGCTCTTGCCGGCCATCCACACCGTGACCGCGATGATCGCGACCGACGTGGCGAGGAGGAGCAGAACCGTGATCGGCTTCCGGATGATGATGTCCCGAGACACGTGCGCAGTGTAAAGCGGGAAGCGTAACGACGCGTGATCGGCTCGTCAGGCCTCCGCCTACTTGCGCTTCCAGAACACCACGTCGCCTTCTTCGAAATCGGGCTCGAAGTGCTCGCGCAGGTACTGCGCGACGAGCGGCGCGCGGACTTCGTTCGGAATCCCGTCGACGGCGTACGGCGACTGCGGATGCGACGGCATCAGCGCAGCGCGGATCTTCGGATTCGCCTCAATCCGGCGAATGACCTCGCGCTGTCCCGCCTCGGTCTCGTAGAACGCAACTTCGTACTCGCGGATCGGACAGTCGCGGCGCAGGAGGAAGTAGAAGATCCCGCGATTCGTGAAGTCGAAGAACGTGTCGTCCGGGCCGAGCGATAGCGCGACGTACTTTTGCGCGCTCGCGATTGCGTGGGCGTCCTTCTGATGAAAGTACGCGCCACGGGCGCGCGGCAAATCGGTGATCTCGACCCAGTCGGGCTCGACGGGACCGCGTGCGAGTCGCATCCAGCCGAGGACGCCCATGTGCGTCGTCGGACCGGCGAGTGCGATTGCGCCGAGAAGGACCATCGTCGCGAGCAGTTGCTGACGGCTGCGGATGATCCGGCGTGCGGCGACGACGATCGGGATCGAGAGTACCGTCGCGAAATAGAGATGGTGGCGCTCGCCGTATGAGATCGCGGTGAGGACGATGAACACGCCGAGAAGCACGAGCGGTTCGAGACTGCGTCGCGGGCGTCGCGTGATCGTGACGGCGGTGAAGATCGCGGCGGCGCACCAGAAGAGATACGGGAACGTCTGACGATCGAGCAGCACCGCGAACACGTCGGGGAAGTTCGCGAAGCGCGCCATCAGCTCGGGCGGCGTGAAGAAATTCAGGACGTACGCCGGACCGGCGGACAGCGTCTCGATGAACGTGCCGCGCACGAAGTCGTCGAGGATGCCGAACAGCGCGAGCGCGACGAACAGCGGGATCGCGGCGCAGGCGATGCCGAGTGCGGCTTCGCGCCAGCGCTTCATCCGAATGCACGCGACGACGAGCGTCGCGACGATGTAGAAGCCGAAGTCGAGACTCGTTGCGCCTGCGATCACGGCGATGAATCCCGCGTACGCGAAGAGTCGCGGACGCCGGCGTCGCACCGCGGCTGCGATGCATGCGAGCGCGGCGAGCGCGGGCAGCAGTCGCAGGTTCATGCGATACGTGCCGGTCATGAACGCGAGCAGCACCGCGAACAGCGCGCCCTCCGCAGAGCCGGTCACCGCAAACGCGAGTGCGTACAGCGCGACCGCGCAGAGGTTGCCGATCACGATGCGCGCCTTCGTCGTCGCGCCGACGTTCACGCCACTGACTTGCATCGCGGCGTAGTCGAACAGGCCGTCTTCGATGAGGCCGTGCGCGGGGAGGATGTCGCGATACGGACGCTCGCCGCGCATGTACTCGGACGCGGGAAGCAGCGAGTGTCCGTCTTCGAAGAGATTCACGCGCGCCTTGCCTTCGGCCGTCGCGATGCTCGTCGCGTTTGCGTACGCGTAGAGCGCGAGCGGATAGACGAAGAACACGAGCAGCTTGCGCAGTCGCAGTCCGCGGTCGCGCACGAAGAGGCGCACGAGGAGCGGCGTGACGATCGCGATCGCGAGGGCGTGCCAGCCGAAATAGCGCTGGTCGCGCGCGAGGAATCCGGTTTGAAAGACGAGGCCGAGTGGGGCGAGGACGAAGGCGAGATGCGCGGAGACGCTGCGCGGAATGAACGCGATCGCGACGCGCAACACGAACACGAGCAGCGCGGCGGCGTACATCACGCGGTCGTGGCGGAGCGACGGGACGGCGTCGATCAGGCCGAGGACGATCGTGAGGAACGTTGGTAGGAGGACGGCGTCGCCGCGCGACCAGTCGAGATCGCGATCGCGCAGCAGCGTCGCGATGGCGATCACGATCGCGACGCACGTGAGCGCCCACCACGGATCGCGCGACACGGTCACGAGCCACAACGCGAACGCCACCGCGCCGACCACCGCGAAGGTTGCCCACGTGCGACCGCTCGCGAGTCGGCGTGCGATCGGACGCATCGCGAGTGTCATCACGATCGGCAGGAGCATCAGTCCCGCGATCCAGCGGAACGGTCCGTGTGCGTCTATGTTGATCGCGGTCGCGACGCCGGGGAGTTGTCCGGCGGGCGCGGGTCGATGCCACAGCGTGACCAGCGCGATCGCGATGGCGAGTCCCCACACTGCGAACGCGATCGAGAGCCACAGCTCGCGACGCTGCGCCGTCAATGCACGCCCGCCTTCTCGAGCAGCCACTGCACCACGAGCTCTTCCGCCCAATACTCCGCGCCCCACGGAAACTTGCCGCCGATGAAGCCGACATGTCCGCCCGCGGGGGTAGTCCGAAAATCCACCGCCTCGGATGCCGCAGCTTTCACGCGCGGCAACACCGCCGGCGGCAGGAACGGATCATCTTCGGCGTTCAGCGCAAGCGCCGGTGTCCGGATGCGATCGACGAAGTTGATGGAGCTCGAGCGCGTGTAGTAGTCGGTCGCGCTGGTGAAGCCGTGCAGCGGCGCGGTCGCGGCGTCGTCGAACTCGCGAAAGGTGCGCGCGCGCTGCATGCGCTCGACGTCGATGAGTCCCGCGATGTCGGGACGCATGCACTTGCGTTTCAACGTGCGCAGAAAACTCTTCACGTAGAAACGGCCGGCCGCGGTTTGGTCGAGGAGATCGGCGCCGGCGCCGAGGTCGTAGGGGACGGAGAGTGTGGCGCCGGCTTGCGCGAGGGTCTGCGTGGGATTCTCGCCGAGCCACTTGAGCAACACGTTGCCGCCGAGTGATGCACCGAAGGCGAGGAATCGTTTGCGCGGCTCGCGACTCGCGAGCGTGCGCAGCGTGAAGTCGAAGTCACCGGTCTCGCCGGAGTGATAGAAGCGCGGCCGCTTGTTCGGAATCATCTTCACGACGCGATGCGGCTCACGCGCGCACGACCGGAAGTTCATCGCCGTCGCGGAGTGCCCGCGCTTCGCGATGATCGACAGGATGCCCTGCATGTAAACCGAGTACGAGCTTCCTTCGAGTCCGTGCAGCAGAACGAAATGCACGTCGCTGTTCCCGTCGAGATGATCGAGGATCAGTTCGTCCGCATCCGGCGTCGGCAACACCTCGCGCCGCAATTGCACGAGCCGCCGCGGACGCGCAACGCGCCCCCAGATCGTCTGCAGATGCGGACCAGGCAGAAACCACGCCGGGACGAAGTGACTCACAGGGCAATGGTAGTTCGGTTGTCGGTTGTTGGTTGTCGGTTGTCGGGGGAGACGGCTCGCACTTTGCGTGACCCTTTCGCATGAGACGGGTGGTTCTGTTTCTGTTGGCGGTTGGCAGTTGGCGGTTGGCGGGAGCACCGCTGCCGCAGAGCCCACCCTCTGCGTCGGTTCCCCCGACAACCGACAACCGACAACCAACAACCACCGAAACCATCACCGTCACCGCGACTCGCACCGAAACGCGCGTCGCCGACACACCCGCGAGCGTGATCGTTCTCTCGCGCGAGACGCTCGCGCGGACCGCGGCGCCGACGCTCGACGATGCGTTGCGGCAGGTGGCCGGGTTTACGTTGTTCCGGCGGTCGGGGAGCCGGGTGGCGAATCCGACGACGCAGGGCGTGTCGCTGCGCGGCGTCGGGGCGAGTGGGGCGTCGCGGGCGCTCGTGCTCGATGACGGCGTGCCGCTGAACGATCCGTTTGGCGGATGGGTCTATTGGGGACGCGTGCCCCGCGTTGCGCTCGAGCGCGTCGAAGTGCTGCGCGGCGGTGCGTCTGATTTGTACGGCAGCACCGCGATGGGCGGCGTCGTGCAGTTCGTGCGACGCACGTCGGGCGGTGTTTCTGTCGATGCGAGCGCGGGATCGCAGGGCACGGGCGATCTCTCGTTGTTCGCGGGCAGTGCACGTGCGAACGTCGCGGTCGATCTGTTGCGGACGAATGGCTACGTGCTCGTGCGACCGTCGCAGCGCGGCGCAGTCGACGACGAGGCGGACACGCAGCACGCGAGCATTGACGCGACGCTGCGACACGAAGGCGCGTTCGTGCGCGCGTCGTACTACGACGAGTCGCGGCACAACGGCACGCCGCTGCAACGCAACGAGACGACCACGCGACAACTCGCCGGCGGATACACGCGCGGCGCGTTGGCGTTGCGCGGCTACGCATCGGATCAGGACTACTTCCAAACCTTCTCCGCGATCGCGGCCGATCGCAACTCCGAGCGGCTCACGAACGAGCAGCGCATCGACGCGCGCGGCGCGGGCGGCAGCGCGCAGTACACGCGGACGATCGGCCAACGACATGTGCTCGTCGCGGGGACGGACGTGCGTCACGCGAGTGCGATCGAGCGCGAGCAACTCGCGGCGGGCGCGTATCTCGAAGATCTCTTCGCAGTCACACCGCAGCTCACGATCACGGCAGGCGTTCGCGCGGACTGGTGGCGCAGCGACAGCGGCGCGCGCGAGTCGCAGGTCAATCCACGCGTCGCGATTCTTTGGCGCAACTTCACCGCGTCGGCGTACACCGCGTTTCGCGCGCCGACGCTCAACGAGCTCTATCGCGGATTCCGCGTCGGCAACGTGAACACGCTGCCGAACGACGCGCTGCGCGCCGAAAATCTCACCGGCTTCGAAATCGGCGCGCGTGTGCGCAACGCGCGACTCACGTTGTTCTGGATGAGCATCGAAGACACGATCGCGAACGTCACGCTCACCACGACTCCCGCGCTCATCACCCGTCAACGCCAAAACCTCGGCTCGACGCGATCCATCGGCGCCGAGCTCGATGCCGACTGGACGTTCAGACGCGACTGGCGCGCGTCCGCGGGCCTGCTTTTCGTCAACGCGACGGTGCGCGAAGGGGAGCTGCGCGGCAAGCGCGTGCCGCAAGTGCCGCGCGCTCAGGCGACCGCGCAACTCGGCTGGCGCAACATCGGCGCGCAACTGCGCTGGTCCGCATTGCAGTTCGACGACGATCTGAACGCGCTGCCGCTCGCGTCGTTCTTCGTCGCCGACGTCTTCGCATCGCACCCGCTGAGGCGCGGCATCGACGCGACGGCCGCGATCGAGAACGTGTTCGACGAACAGATCGAAGTGAGCGCGACGCCCGTCGTGACGCTCGGCCAGCCGCGCGCGTTCCGGATCGGCGTGCGATACACGCGATAATCGCCGCATGGCCTGGCGCATCGAAAAGCAATCCAACGGGCGCTTCGCGATCTACTCCACGCGGCTCGACGACTACATCGTCATCGACGCCGACGCCGCGGAGATCGAGCGCGTCTACGCGGAGAAAGGCGTGCAGGTCTATCTCGCGAGCGCACGCGCGCAGATGGCGAAGGAGATCGCGGTGCCGCACGAGAACGAGGCACGAATCGACGAAAGCCGCCGCAAAGGCGCGACGCCGAAAGAGCCGCCCGAGCCCATCGGAGCGACCGGCTTCACGCGCAACTGAAGTATCGTCGCGCGCATGAAACGGGTTCTTCTCCTCGTCCTCTTTCTGACCGCCTGCGCGACAGTCAAGCTCGACCTCCCGCCCGACGCGTACGCCGTGCAGGGCGCGAATCCCCATCGCTGGAATCAGCCGCTGTCGTTCGGCACGTGGTCCACGTCGAATCTCAACGAAGGGACGACGCGCTCGTTTCTCGCCGACACCGGCATCCTGCAGATCGCCAAGGCCGATCAGGCGTATCGGATGAAGGTCAACGACATCGTCGTCGAGTGCCACACGCGCGAGCTCGTCGTCGGTCGCGCGGAGATCTTCGTCGATCCGACGTTCGGTCAGGAGCCGTTGCTCGTCTGCGGCTTCGATCGCGGCCGCACGCAGACGGTGCTCGCGCTGAAGCGCACGGGCAAAGGCGAGCCGTCGTTGCGCGGTGAGCTGCGCGAAATCGGCGGACCGTCGCTCGACGTGCAGTCGCTGCATCGCGCGCCCGGCCTCGCCGTCGCGTCCGGCGAGCCGTTCGGCTACGAGATCCTTCGCGACGGCACACGCATCGCGGTCGTCGAGACGATCAACAGCGGGCGTGTCTGGATCGACCCGACGGTTGCGAATCGCGACACGCTGGCGGCCGCCGCAACAGCGCTGCTGCTGTTCAAGGATCCGAATGCCGGCACCGTGGATTGATCAATACCTCAACCGCCTCGGCTACACCGGCGATCGCACGCCGTCGCTCGCGACGTTGCGCGCGCTGCACGAGCTGCATCTCCTGCGCGTGCCGTTCGAGAACCTCGACATTCACTGGAACCGCCCGATCGTCGTGGACGCGTGGCGATTCCTCCAGAAGATCGTGGGTGATCGTCGCGGCGGGTTCTGCTACGAGTTGAACGGTGCGTTCGCGACGCTGCTGCGCGAGCTCGGCTTCGACGTCACGTTGCTCTCCGGACGCGTGCCGACCGCCCGAGGCGAGATCGGGCCGCCGTTCGATCACATGGCGCTGCTCGTGCGATTGAGTGATGGCAGCCGCTGGCTCGCCGACGTCGGTTTCGGCGACTGTTTCTTTTCGCCGCTGAATCTCGACGATCGCGGCGAACAGCGCGATCGCAACGGCGTGTATCGCATCGACGCCGGCGACGAGTGGCGGCTCGTCTCGAAGCACGACGGCGAGTGGACGCTCGAATATCTCTTCACGCTCGAACCGCATGCGCTCAACGAGTACGGACCGATGTGCGACTACCAGCAGTACTCGCCGGACTCGCATTTTCGGAAGGGTCGCGTTTGTACGATGGCGACGGAAACCGGCCGCGTCACGCTCACCGACTCGAAGCTGATCATCACGCACGACGGTGTGAAAGACGACATCCCGGTGCCGGCCGAGGATTGGTCGCGCGTGCTCGAGGAGACGTTTGGAATCGCCGATCCGTTATGCTCCGCACCATGAAGAAATCTGCGAATCTACTCGCGCTGTTCGCTGTCGTTCTTCTCACCGGTTGCGTCGTCGGCAACACCCACACGTTCAACTACGTGCCCGCCGATCGCAGCGACGTCGGCGCCGGGAAACTCGTGTTGCTCTTCGCCGTCGAAGATCAGCGTGAATACGTGATCAGCGGCGACGAGCCCACGAATTTCGTCGGCGAGCAACGCAACGGCTACGGAATGCCGTTCAACGTCACGACGACCGACAAGCGTCCGTTCGCGATCGTCGTACAGGAGACAGTCGCGCGCGATCTCGAGGCCGCCGGCTTCGAAGTCACGACGTCGGCGAGCAAAGCCACCGACATCGCAGCGGCGCTCCGCGACGCGAAGGCCAACCGCGCGCTGGCCGTGGTCATGCGCGAGTTCAAGTCCGACACGTTCAACAACATCAACTTCGACTACGACTTCGAAGCGATCGTGTACGACGCCGACGGGAAAGAAATCGCGCGCGATCGCATCTACGGCGAGGAAGAGCTCGAAGGCTCGCTGATGAATCCGGTGAAGGCGTCGAAGAGGAAAGTGCCGGAGGAGTTCTACAAGCGCATCCACTCGCTCATCACCGCGAACCACAAAGTGCTGGACGCGCTCACTTCGCAGTGACGGGACTGCGGAACAACAGCGTTCCGAATCCGATCGCGAAGACGGCGTAGACCGCCGCGATGCCGATCACGAGAGG
Organism: Thermoanaerobaculia bacterium; assembly: GCA_036383875.1. Lineage (GTDB taxonomy): Bacteria > Acidobacteriota > Thermoanaerobaculia > Gp7-AA8 > Gp7-AA8 > QHVT01. The sequence goes on along the minus strand of DASVNL010000241.1, from coordinate 757 downwards.
CCGGTGCTCACCCGCGAGCACGGCCTTGATCGCCGCGAGTCCGCCGATCGTGAAGTGCGCCACGTTGCCGACGAGCACGGGACGGTTGTAGATCCCGCCGATGAGACTTCCGCGCGCCAGCCAGTTGACCATCGCGAAGCCGAACAGCAGCGCGGATAAGAGCTGAATCAGCAGCGGCAGCACGCCGGTGGAGGTGATGCCGAGCGCGGTGGCGAGTTCCTGAGGGGCAAAGGTCCCGGCGATGCCCGCGGCGCCCAAGACGATCGCGCTCGCGCCGAGAAGCAGTTTCGTGTTCATCGGCGCACTCTAGCGGAGTTTTTTTCGCGACCCTCTTGACGATCGCGGTGTACCAACCTACTGTATTAATCCAGTAGTACACTACGAACGACGGAGAAACAACATGAAGCGAGTCATTGGAATCGTCATGATCTTCGCGGTGATCGTCCCGGCCGTGCTGGCCGGCGATGTGACGCCGCGGAATCGCAAACTGGCCGATCGCAGCGGGATGTGCATGCATACGATCGCGGACATGCGCACGGTGCAGATCGTGCTCGAGGCGTACAAGCAGGACAACGGCAAGTATCCGAAGGCGGCGACGATGGAGGAGCTGCGCGCGCTGACCGAACCGATGTACGTCCGAACGCTGCCGCTGAAAGACGTGTGGGGCACGGAGCTCAAGTACGTCGCGGACGAGAACGGGAAGGGCTATCAACTCGTGAGCGCGGGCTCGGACAAGACGTTCGCGCCGGAGACGTGG